>WFRQ01000164.1 GCA_015486425.1 Deltaproteobacteria bacterium
CAGACAGCACAGCCACATGAAAATCGGTTATCTGGATAGCAATTAGACTTTTGCACAACTCCTCACCAGACAAAGGGTATGAAGCCATGAAAATCATGGTGGTAGATGACGAAAATATTCAGCGCGAAATGCTGTCAGGCTTCCTTGAATCCCAGGGTTTTGAGGTTACAGGGGCGTCAGGGGGGATTGAGGCCATTGAAAAGTTCAGGCAGGAACATATCCAGCTTGTGCTGCTTGATCACCGGATGCCTGACATGAATGGTGATGAGGTGCTTGAAAAAATCCGTGTCATCAACCCAAATGTGCGTGCCATAATGATAACTGCTTATGGCGCAGTGGATACTGCTGTCAGGGTTATGAAGCTCGGGGCAGTTGATTTTATTGAAAAACCTGTTGACCTTGAAGATCTCCTGCAGCGAATACACGAAATCGAGCAGAATACCGCCGTGGATGAAGATTTTCAGGAGGTGCGGGAGGTATTTGAAGAGATTGATCTGCCTGTAAAAATTATCGGGTCAGGCAGGGCCATCAGGGAGGCCATTTCAGTGGCCGGACGTATTGCCTCAAGTCCCTGGCCTGTGCTCATCACAGGAGAGACCGGGACAGGGAAGGAACTCTTTGCAAGGCTTGTCCACGAACTCAGCCCGCGCCATGATGCCCCTTTTGTAGAGGTAAACTGCGCGGCCATACCTGAAAACCTGTTTGAAAGCGAGCTGTTCGGCCACATCAAGGGGGCGTTTACAGGCGCCGCCTCCAACCGCAAGGGCCGGTTCGAGCAGGCCCGTGGAGGAACTGTCTTTCTTGACGAGGCAGGGGAACTTCCTGAAAATCTTCAACCAAAACTGCTTCGCGTCCTGCAGGAAAACCGCATTACTCCTGTAGGTTCTGATATTGAAAGGGATGTGGATGTGCGGGTAGTGGCGGCAACCAACAGGGATCTGAGGGAAATGTCTGAACAGGGGCGTTTCCGTGAGGATTTGTACTTCAGGCTCAATGTGTTTGAGATACACGTGCCGCCATTGCGGGAGCGCAGAGAAGATATCCCGGAACTTGTGCAATTTTTCACTGATCGATACGCTGCCAGGCCTGTTAAAATATCACAGCCCGCAATGGATATGCTCATAAAGTATCACTATCCCGGTAATGTAAGGGAGCTTGAACATATTATCCAGCGTGTGGTGACCCTGGTTAGAAGCAGTGTCATAAGGCCCGGCGACCTTCCTGCAGAGATAAAGTCAGGCCACAGGGCAGGAAACCATGATGACCTTCCCCTTGATCAGCGCCTTGCTGCCATAGAGAGGGACGAAATAGTAAAGGCCCTTGAAGAAAATAATTATGTCCAGACCAGGGCTGCGGAATCCCTTGGGTTAAGCGAAAGGGTTCTTCGTTACAAGATGAAGAAATATGGCGTTAAGGCCAGTCGGAAACGGAATTAGATGAGAGAATGATAGTCACACGGGAACCGCCATTCCCCGGGCGGGCACAACGAACAATGAAAGCATTATTCCCTTTAACTTTTTTGAAAAACGCATACATGATCAGCAATTCTTAATCAAAGCCAAGGGGCTGTCCAACCCCAAATTACCTGGAGGATTCAAATTAAGGAGTAGCTCCGCTCGTTCCCAAACTCCAGTTTGGGAACGGTATGGATGGACTGGCGGATTATGCTCTATTTTTTTTCTTCTTACGATAACCTCCAGTAAAATTGTGAGGGAATACGATATCTATATTCGGATATTCTATCTCAATCCCTGCATTTTCACTAAATTGATTAATGGACGAAATCATTCTTGTCCAAAAAAACATTGATCCAAGAATACAAATCGTTCCAGAAAGAACAGCGACATTGATACTTAAACCTGGAATTAACGAAACTAATATGTATCCAAGCCCAACACTTAATGATACAATTAATGCCAGTATAATTAAAAATAACATTATGATGAATACAACACTTCCCATGTTTTTTCCTCCAAAGCGTTTTAAATAAGCTGCTGCCGATGCGGACCGCAATTTTTCAAAGGCGCTAAAGACTGTTGGCAGTCTGCTTCATTGAAGTTGTTCGGCCCCCTTTTTTCTTAATTGCATTGCCTTTTGTCTGATTGCCTCTATGATTCAATCTTCATTTAATGCTTTCTCAACATATCCAGAGGTGAGATTTTCCATTAATGTCCCTGAACGTTAGATGTGTCTGCATGGCAAGGTGAGGCTGGTCAGTTTTGCGGAATCTTCTCCCACTCCATGCGAGAAATATTTCTCTTCTCTTCATCAAAGGTGATGCCTGCAATTATTATTTCGTTTCCTGAACCCATGTACTTTTCAAAGTATTTCTTTTCTCTTACCTGTTTCAGGGGATTTTCGTCC
>WFRQ01000165.1 GCA_015486425.1 Deltaproteobacteria bacterium
AGTGCAATAATTGCACAAAGGGGCGCGCAAATTTTGCGCACAGGCGACAATGGTTGTCAGTCATACAAGATATTTCTGAAGGTAATATCATACTGGCGCACATGGGTATCTCTGTGAGTAAACAGAGGCCTTCCCTGCCATTTTTGACCATTTTTTTGCATGTACCGGGTAAATTTGCCTGTATTTATGAAAAAAGACAAAAAAGAAGGCCTTCTTATGAGGAGGATCAGAAGGCCTTCGGGGAGAGGAGGGTTGGGAGGGATAGGGAGTTTTTATGTAATCTTTGCTGTGTTGTCTATATGCTACTGCAACAGGTGTGCCATGTTTGATCCGGGTGGCGAATTTTTGTATATATTATTTCCCCATCCTGTAATTTTTAATTTTGTACTGCAGAGATCTCAGAGAAATTCCCAGCAGTTCTGCAGCCTTACGTCTGTGTCCCCCTGTTTTTTCAAGTGTGGCCTCTATGGCCTCCCGTTCCAGTTCATCAAGCCGTTTGGGCGCAAAGTCAATTTTGTCATCGGAATGGGGGGAATCTCCATGGGATTGATCCTGACCTCCGGCAGAAAGCGGCGGAAGAAGTATCTCCCCACCCTTGGAAAGGATAATGGCCCGCTCAAGCACATTGTGAAGCTCCCTTATGTTGCCTGGCCAGTTGTATGCCTCGAGTTGCTGCAGGAAATCCTCGGTTATCTCAGGAACCGCTTTTCCTACCCTTGCAGATATGACCTTTATGAAATATCTGGCGAGGACTGAAACTGTATCTTTTCTTTCCCTGAGCGGAGGGATGTTTATGGGAAATACATTGAGCCTGTAATACAGGTCTTCCCTGAACTTTTTTTCAGCTATACGCTTTTCAAGGTCCTGGTTGGTTGCTGCTAATATTCTGGCGTTGGTGCTAAGTGTTACAGAGCCTCCCACCCTTTCAAAGGCTCGTTCCTGCAGAATTCTAAGCAGCTTTGACTGGGAGGCCATTGGCATTTCACCTATCTCATCAAGGAATATGGTACCGTCCTGGGCCAGTTCAAATTTTCCCTGCCTTGAGTTTACAGCGCCGGTGAATGCGCCGCGTTCATGGCCAAAAAGCTCGGATTCTATAAGATTTTCAGGTATGGCAGCGCAGTTCAGCTCAACAAATCCGCCTGTGCGTTTGCTCAGGTGATGCATTACCTTTGCCAGCAGGCTCTTGCCTGTGCCGCTTTCTCCGTGAAGCAGCACAGTGGCATCAGTGCCTGCCACCTGCTGAACCTCTTTCCATACTCCTTCCATGCCGCAGAATACCACTTCAATGGGAGGAAGACCGTCAGCAAGCTGTTCGCGCCACAGTTCGCTGCTGCTGATCAGCGCCTGCCTCTCCATTACCTTTTGAACTGCCAGCCTCAGTTCATCAGGATTTTTCAGGGGTTTTATAAGATAATCAAATGCACCGCTCTTCATGGCATCTACTGCATTTTCAACAGTGGCATAGGCTGTGAGAATTATGAAATCTGTGGCAGGGTTCTGTTTTTTAACTGTCTGGAGAAGCTCAAGCCCTGTCATGTCAGGCATCTTCAGGTCGCTGACTATGAGATTGGGTGAAAAATTTTCAACTATTTTCAGTGCCGCAAGGGGATTTGTGGAGGTTTTGACATTGTATCCCTCTTTTTTCAGTATCCTTGAAAACAGGGTCACCAGGGGCTTTTCATCATCGACAATCAGTATGCGGAAATTTTCTTTATTCATGGTATTCAATCTCGGATTCAACTTTTTGTTTTTTAAACCGCCCGCTTCGCTCAAGACGCAAAGGACGCAAAGAATTTTTGCTCATACTAATGTAGCATACTGCCAAGAGTGTATTTTCATTTTTGGTTGTGCCTGCTTGGGGAATAGCGGTTTCTGTTCATAGATCAACACGACCTGGCTCAACTCAGGTACAAAACAATTTCGTCATGTTTACTTATTTTGTCAAGCTGACCGCCTTACAGTAACATTCATACAGGTTTCTCGAACAGACCAAGAATGTCTGTTCCCGTTTTTATCTTTAATATGCATCTATCTGCAGCCTTTACCTCATATATCCTCATGGCGCCATACAGCGGATTCCCCGGAAAGTTTACTGTGCAAATACGCTGGGCTTATGCCTGTACTTTTCATGACAGGGTGTATTGAACAGGCTGTACGGTGCAACATGAAAGTTTATGAAACATATCTTGCATGACGATAAGACGTCTAAAGTCCGGTTTGCTGGAATGAGGCTTCATGCCTGGGCATGAAGGGGGTATGGCAGTTGAAAATATCAATGCCTTCAACGGATTTGTTAGAGAAAATGGAGAGGTTCCTTCTGGAACCGCAGTGCTATCACTTCAACATACAACAGGGATATTATCGATGACCAGTCAGATACAGGAAAGAAGAAAAAGTAAACGCTACAGCATATTGCTCCGGGTGTACTTCCCTGAGTTCAAGCTTGAAGGATTTGCAAGCAACAT
>WFRQ01000166.1 GCA_015486425.1 Deltaproteobacteria bacterium
CTCTTGTAAAACTTCCTGTTGATGAAGGCCAGAAGGTAAAAAAGGGAGAGCTTATTGCACAGATCGATCCGCGTGATTTCCAGATTGCCCTTCAGGAGGCGCAGGCAAGTTTTCGAGAGGCAGAGCAGCAGTTTCGCCGTTACAAGGAACTTTATGCCAAGAAGCAGGTTTCAAAGGCTGACTTTGATCGTTACCGCGCGGCCCGGGATGTTGCGCTGGCACGCCTTGATGATGCACGAAATGCCCTTAATGACACCACGCTTCGTGCCCCGTTTGATGGTGTTATTGCAAAACGCTATGTGGAAAACTTCCAGAAGGTCAGGGCAAAGGACCCAATCGTAAACCTTCAGGATATTTCTGAAATTGAAATACTGGTTGATGTGCCTGAGCTGATCATGGCGGAACTCAAGGAAAAGAGCGAAGGGGATGTAGTTGTGCAGTTTGATTCCATACCTGGAAAGAAATTTCCTTTGAAGGTCAAGGAGTACTCCACTGAGGCGGATCCGGCTACCCAGACATATCAGGTGGTATTTGTAATGAATCAGCCTGCTGAGGCAAATATTCTGCCTGGTATGACTGCCTCTGTCACTGCAAAAAGTTCAGCAGCCAAGTCCAGGCCGTATATTCTTGTACCGGCAATAGCAGTACTGGATGCGCCTGGTAATCACCCCTATGTCTTTGTGTATGATGCAAAGGCAGGTGTTGTGCATAAACGCGAAGTCAGGATTGGCAGGCTTCAGGGCTCTTCCAGCATACATATACTTGATGGGCTGAAACCAGGAGAGCAGATAGTTACAGCGGGTATTACCAAACTTGAGGATGGAATGAAGGTAAGGCCCTGGGAAAAGCAGAGAGAGGGAAAATAAGGCATGAATATCGCTGAATTTTCCATTAAAAAAAGTGTAATTACGTGGACACTTACTTTTGTAATGCTTGTCCTTGGTTACTTTGCGTATATGGGGCTTCCCAGGCTTGAAGACCCTGAATTTGCAATCAAGGAAGCGGTTATCCTTACCCCTTATCCTGGAGCCTCTGCCGAAGAGGTGCAGGAGGAGGTTACCGAGATTATTGAAAAGGCCGTGCAGGAGATGGGCCAGCTCAAAAGGGTTGAGTCCTATTCATCCCGCGGCATGTCTCTGGTGCATGTTGTCATAAAGGATAAGTACCGTAAGGATGTTCTCCCCCAGGTATGGGATGAAATGCGCCGCCGCATGGGTGATCACGAAAATGAACTTCCTCCAGGCGCAGGCCCCATAACGGTAAATGACAGTTTCGGTGATGTATTCGGAGTCTATTTCGCCCTTGTTGGAGACGGCTATACCATGGCCGAGCTCAAGGAGGTGGCGGAGATTCTTCAGCGGGAACTCCTTGTGGTGCAGGATGTCAAGAAGATAGAGATGTTCGGCGTGCTGCCTGAGGCCGTGTATGTTGAGATGTCACGCACCAGGATGGCTGCCCTTGGCATTACCCAGCAGGAGATATTCAATGCCCTGAAGGCAAAGAACCTGGCGTACGATGCCGGACGTCTGAGGTTCGGTCCTCAGTATCTTGCCATAAAGCCTACCGGTGAGTTCAACAGTGTAAAGGATTTTGAAAAACTCTTCATAGCTTCAAAAAACGGCAAGCTTATATATCTGCGTGACGTTGCCAAAATAAAACGCGGTTATGTTGATCCACCCTCAAGGGTTCTACGAGTTAACGGAAAGACTGGAATAGGCCTGGCCATATCCACTGTGCTGGGTGGCAATGCCGTTACAATGGGTAATGCCGTGCTCAAGCGTCTTGATGAATTGCAGGACCGCATCCCCGTAGGCATGGAGCTTGTTGAGATTGCCATGCAGTCCAAATCCGTAACCAAGGCGGTGAACGGTTTTGTAATCAACCTGCTTGAATCCGTGGCCATTGTCATAGTGGTGCTGGCCATCTTCATGGGAGTCAGGGCAGGGGCAATAATAGGGTTCATACTTCTGCTGACAATTGCCGCAACATTTGTGGTGATGGGTTACTACCGTATCACGCTTGAACGAATCTCCCTTGGGGCCCTGATAATTGCACTTGGTATGCTGGTTGATAATGCAATTGTGGTGGTGGATGGCATGAAGGTGAAGATGCAGCAGGGCATGGACGGTCTGCAGGCTGCCAAAGAGGTGGTTTCACAGAACTCCATGCCGCTCCTTGCGGCAACTGCTGTTGCCATTATGGCCTTTGCCTCCATCGGGGGAATGTCCAACTCTACTGGTGAGTACTGCCAGTCCCTTTACTACGTAATTCTTATTTCACTTTCCATGTCCTGGATAACTGCGGTCACCACTACTCCCCTTGTCACAAAGCACTTTATAC
>WFRQ01000167.1 GCA_015486425.1 Deltaproteobacteria bacterium
CCATTTAATCATATTGAATCATGACAGATACACGTTTCAGACCGTCGGCCCATATCAAAAATCAGGACAAGAGCCTTTACATCTATATAAACATAGGAGTATGTTTGCAGATTATTCTTTTAGATTGCTACCCTTAAGCGGGAGGAAAAAAGTTTGAAAATAATATACGACGAAGATATCCCACAGGATATCCGCCCTTCCATAGAAGAAGTTATAAAGGAATCCATCACGGAGCCATGCGAATGCGGCTGCACTGAGGTATATGTGAGCCTCCATGCGCCTGGCAGTATAGATGTTAAATGCTATGACTGCGGTACCAGTTTTTTTGAGCTTGAAATGGAGGAGGAGGAAGAGCTTTCAGAAATCTGATCCGTATGTCTTTATTATTGTCTGAAAACCGAGCAGGAATGTCTGTAACAACCTTGAATTGAACAAATAATGCACCGCACTTATCTGGCGGGACGTCCGTAATCGGGAGGCTTGGAAAAAGGATGTCAAATATAAAAATTGCTGTTGCAGGGGTAGGGAACTGTTTTTCCTCACTGTGGCAGGGTATCAACTACTACAGGACCAGGACAGCCGATGATGCCATCGGACTCATGCACTGGGATATCGGGGGGTATACTCCTGGTGACATAGATGTGGTTGCCGCCTTTGATATAGATCGCAGAAAGGTGGGACAAGATGTATCCAGGGCCATATTTGCACCGCCTAACTGCACCACGGTATTCTGCCCTGATATCCCTGATACAGATGTGACAGTTCAGATGGGAAGGGTACTTGACGGATATTCGGAGCACATGGCCGATTATCCTGATAACCAGACTTTTGTGCTTTCTGACCAGCCGGAGGCAACAGAAGATGATGTTGTCAGAATACTCAGGGAATCAGGAGCGGAAATACTGGTTAACTACCTGCCTGTTGGTTCAGAGAAGGCAGTGCGTTTCTATGCAGGATGCGCCTTGAAGGCAGGCCTTGGATACATAAACAACATGCCTGTGTTCATAGCCAGTGACCCGGAGTGGGCGGAAAAGTTCCGGGAAAAGGGTCTCCCCATCATAGGTGATGATATCAAATCCCAGCTTGGGGCTACAATTACCCACAGGGTCCTTGCAAATCTCTTCAAGAACCGCGGAGTCAAGCTGGAAAAGACCTATCAGCTTAATACAGGCGGTAATACAGATTTCCTTAACATGCTTAACCGCCACAGGCTGAAATCAAAAAAACTGTCCAAGACAGAGGCTGTGCAGTCAGTGCTGCCTCAGCGGCTGGACCCTGAGAATATACATATCGGCCCCAGTGACTATGTGGCCTTTCAGAAGGATAACAAGGTTGCGTTTATCCGCATGGAGGGCAAACTCTTTGGCGATGTGCCCATGCACCTTGAAATGAGACTTTCTGTGGAAGATTCTCCTAATTCTGCAGGGGTTGCCATTGACTCCATAAGGTGCTGCAGAATAGCAATTGACCGGGGCCTGTCAGGTGTGCTTACTTCGCCCTCCTCCTACTTCATGAAGCATCCTCCGGAACAGTTTACGGACGATGAGGCCTGCAGGCGTACAGAGGAGTTCATATCCGGGAAGAGAGAAAGCTGATTCGTTTTCACCCATAGATTTTTTCTATTGAATATGGCCCGCAGAAAAATCTGTGGGCCTTTTTTTATCTGGCGCAATTCAGTATACATAATAGATATCCTGATCTTGCCATGCATGGTGCCATGGCTCAAATCAGGTTTCATCAAATCAGTTTTAAATTTCAGATATGACAGAACAGTCACCTCCATATGAAGATCGGGAACTGGTCCTGAAGGGCAGAGTGGAACGAGTGCGTTTCAGCTCTCCTGATACGGGTTTTGCAGTGCTCAAGATCAAGCCGTCACGCGGAGCCCCTTTTGTGGCTGTGGGGCATGTGGCAGAGGTGGCAGGCGGTTCAGGCCTTGACGGGGTAGAGTTCCAGTTTAATGGAAATTGGGCTATGACCAGGTATGGCAGGCAGTTTCAGTTCAGCAGATGCAAGCTGCTTGGCAGTGAGCTGCTGTTTTTTCTGTCCAAGGTAGTGAAGGGGCTGGGGCCCAAAATGGCTCAGTCTCTCATAGATCAGTGGGGCGAAGAAAAACTGGTGCATATCCTTGATCATGAGCCTGAAAGACTGCTTCAGGTCAAGGGGATCAAGGAAAAGCGGCTTGCCCTGATAATGCGTTCGTGGCAGAAGCACAAGAACCTGCGGCAGCTTGCTGAGTATCTTGGAGGAAAGGGACAGATTACCCCCAACCTCCTGGTAAGGATATACAATCACTTTGGAGATGATGCGCTTGATACAGTAAAAAATGATATCTACAGCCTCACTGAGGTCAGGGGAGTGGGGTTCAGGACTGCTGACAAGATAGCAGTTTCCCTTGGTCTTGCCCCTGATTCTCCTGCACGCATAAGGGCTGCTATAAGGCATGTGCTTGTGGAGGCTGCGGAAAACGACGGGCATTGCTGGCTTTTACCTGACCAGTTTGTTGAAGTGGTAAAGGATGTACTTTCCACTGATGAACACTCTCCGGATGAGGCATTGATAAATGGCGTGAAGGGTCAGATGATCCTTGAAGGTAC
>WFRQ01000168.1 GCA_015486425.1 Deltaproteobacteria bacterium
ATTCATCGCCGAGGCTGCGGGCCAGGGGTTTGACGGGCTCAAGGGCCACAGGTCAATAGGGGGGTGCAGGGCATCAATCTACAATGCCTTTCCGAAACAGGGCGTAGTTGACCTTGTTGATTTCATGAAGGAATTTGAGAAGAAAAACGGATAGATCAGGGCTTCCATTGCTCACCATTACGGCACGGGCTATACCGTGCCGTTCTTTTTTGTAAGACAGCCCCTGAAAGCGGAGGGGGCGAAGGCGTACTTCCTGTACTTCGAGCCCCCGACAACGCAACAGATGCGGGACCCCCTGAGCAGATACAAAAAATCAGAGAGCAGTTTATCCAGACACTGATACCACAGCATGGTTGGGTGCAAGTTCATATTCCCAGCCAGCGTCCACTGATCGTACGGCGCTCAGTGTCAATGCCACCAGCAGATCAGGCGCCTCTCTACTGATATCACTGCAGTCCAGGATTGCTGCCTCCCTGTCCTTACGATATGCCTCCTTTGATGCCGAAACCCTGGCGCAGACTTCTTGAGGGATAGCCTGGCCTGTGTGCTCCAGTTCAATCCGGCAGCCACCAGACTCGCCCGGCTCAAGCCGCATGGCGAATGAACTGCCCTGTTTTGCCTTGATGCAGCCAAGAAACGCTGCCATCAATCCGTCCATCATGGACAGGACAGGGGCCTCTTCCATATTCACAAAAATAGCGCCATCCGGCATAAATATATTCTTGTCCACCCTGTGTTTAAAATAAAGATCAGCATTCCAGAACTCAAGTAACTCGTGCAGAAACTCGGCCATATCCACAGGTCTGGCATGTTTCTCAGCCTGGTCATCCTGCCCCCTGTAGCCGATGATCTGTATCATGGTTTCAAGCCGCGCAATAACTTCTGTCGCCTGTTCTACTCGTTCACCGGCCTTGTCCATAAACTCCGCACATAGCGCAGTACCGGAATCACTGCTGTCTGCCCTGACAGACTGACTTCCATACTTCATGATATCCATCTTCATCATCTCCATCTGCATGGAAAGAATCTGAAGCGGACCATTGAGATTGTGGACAAGACCATGCCCAAGCCTGCCGGTAAGGCTGTACTGGAAACATTCAAGCACGAACTTATGGAGCATTGACTCACTATTCATAAACCTGTCACCCAAAACTTTCATGTTGCACCGCCCATGCAGTGCAGCATCCCTGCCATGAAGTGTAATTCTGCTCCGCATGTCCAGACCAAGCAGACACAAGGCACCTGCCTGGGCCATAAGTGCCTTTATGACCGTTAATGCCATATAGACTTCAAACGAAGCATGATTATTCAAATTTTAAAACACGAATAATATCGACCGCATGAAACGCAGCCGATCAAACGGGACAACGCAAATTCACCAGGTCAACCCCTGTATCAGCTCATATCGGAGTCTTCAGGAACCAACCGGCCTGAACGCTGATGAAACATCTCCCTGAAAGTTTGTACCACATCAGGATCAAATTGAGTAGATGAATTTTTAATTATTTCCTCAAGAGCTTCCTGAGGTGTATGTCCCTTGCGGTAGGGTCTGTCTGTGGTGATTGCATCATAGGTGTCGGCAACAGCCATAATTCTTGACAATATCGGAGTTTCAGTACCCTTAAGGCCGTCAGGATAACCACGGCCATCCCACCTCTCGTGATGATGCCGAATAACTGCTCTGGCCTGGGTCATCAGCCCGAGATGACTGACTATTTCCTCTCCGATAACCGGATGAGCCTTGATTATCTCATACTCTTCCCGCGTGAGCCTGCCGGGTTTCATCAGCACCTGATCCCTTATGCCTATCTTGCCGATATCATGCAGATGCCCTGCAAATTCCAGCACTTCTATCTCTTCATCCTTGATGCCCATAAATTCGGCAAGGGCCACGGCAATATGAGTAACCCGCTGGGAATGGAGTTTGGTGTACGGGTCCTTTGCCTCCAGCGAGCGTACCAGGGCACGCAGCGTTGCGTAAAGATTCATTGACAGGCTGTCGTACAGAAGCAGGTTTTCCACTGTAAGACTGGCACGTTCAGCAAGGAGGTGTATGAGAAAAAGCGCCTCTTCCCCAATATGAGCGCAACTCGCGTCTCCGGTTACAGACAGCACTCCAA
>WFRQ01000169.1 GCA_015486425.1 Deltaproteobacteria bacterium
AGGACCGGCACAATGACAGCAGACAGAAGTGAGGCAACTGATACAATGCCCCATTTTTTCATGGCTGCAAAAAATACCAGGAATGCCCCTGCCACGCTTAACGGGCAGGAGGCAAGAAAGACCCCTACTGCGGTGGCAACACCCTTTCCCCCCTTGAAACGCAGAAATATTGAAAAACAATGACCGGCAACCGCTGCCAGACCTGTTACAGTCGCTACTGCCTGAGGGTTTGGCAAGCCATCGCAGCCAAGTCTTGCAGCCAGTACAGGCAGAAAACCCTTGAGCATATCTGCAACCAGGGTAATGATTCCCCATTTTTTCCCGATTACCCGCGCCACATTTGTTGCCCCGATATTCCCGCTTCCCCTGGTGCGTATGTCAACGCCAAGGGAAAGGCCTATGAGGAGACCCGTGGGGATGGTGCCTGCCAGGTAGCCGAGCACGGGATACAGGATTGTTAAAAAGGTGTCAGACATTTATTCTTCCTGTTTACAGGGAAATAGAGATGTACATGAGGATAAGGCCCGCAAGGAACACAACACACATGGGTACCTGCATTGCTCAATCCATGGGATAATAACAAAATCGGCGGAAAAACGGTATATAAAATTTTTGTACCCAGTTCAGTGATTGGATCATTCAGCGGCCCTGATAATTCTCGCGTCTATCAGCCTTCATGTCCAGCAGCCAAGCACTGGAAACAGGAACAGGAGGATTACAGTCAATGCAAATGCAGCAAGAAACCACGTCACACCCCTGAATACCGTGGTAAGCGGTATGTCACCTGCCATTCCTGCAACTATATAGGTGTTGATGCCTACAGGCGGTGTTATGGCCCCCATTGTGGTTATGATGGTAATCAGCACGGCAAACCAGAGCGGGTCATAGCCAAGCCGCTGGGCAACCGGAAAGAATATGGGAATTGTTATCATCAGCAGGCCCAGTGCGTCCATTATGGCCCCGCCTGCCACGTATATGGCAAGCATTATCACAAGTATTGCCCATGGAGGTACAGGGAGGGCCGAGGCCCAGTCAGCAGCCTGAAAGGGAAGCCGTGTAACAGTTAGAAATTTCCCGAAAATTACTGCCCCTGCAACAATCATAAGGATCATTGCCGAGGTCTTTACGCTGTCCTCAAGGGCTGCCACAAGCCTTTTCCACGTGAGATTTTTCCCCATAAGGGCAATGAGCATGGAGAAAAATGCTCCTGCTGCCCCTGCCTCTGTAGGGGTAAACCAACCCATGTAAAGGCCTGCCATTACCAATACGAAAAGTATTGCCATCTCTATTGAACCAGGGAGGCTGGCAATTTTTTCCCTGAATGATGTCCTATGGCCTGCGGGCCCGAGTTTCGGGTTGATTGCGCACGTAATCCATACTGTGGCAAGAAATCCTGCAGTAAGAACCAGGCCGGGCACGAGCGCGGCAAAGAACAGGTCTGCTATGGACAGGCCGGTTGAAAGTCCGATGATGATAAGCACCACACTTGGCGGTATGACAACTCCCAGCGTGGCCCCTGCGGCAACAGAGCCGGTGCTCAGCGCATGGTCATAGCCTAACTTTTTCATTTCCGGCAGGGCTACTGAGCTCATGGTGGCTGCGGTTGCGGCGTTGGAGCCGCAAATTGCAGCAAAGCCCGCACATGCAAGGATTGTTGCCATTGCTATACCGCCTCTTATGTGGCCGGTCCATGTCCAAGCGGTGCGGTAGAGCTTTCTGCTCACCCCTGTATGAAAACAGATGTTTCCCATGAGTATGAAAAGGGGGATTACTGCCAGACCGTAAGATGAAAAGGTGTGCCACAGGGATGATGCCATGGTGCCAAGCGCGGCCCTTGGGTTAACCACGTATGCAAAACCTGCATACCCTACAAGGGCCATGGCAAAGCCCACCGGCACCCTGAGAGCAAAAATAATAAACAGAAGCATAAAGATGCCGGCAATTCCGGTTGTTACAGGGTCCATGATGAGTTGTTACAGGCCGGGACGGCAGGTCATGCTGACGTTTTTTTAAGGAGAGTTGTTCCTGCTGCGGCAGCTTCAACGTAGAGCCGCAGGGAAAGGGCAAGGAATCCTGCTGCTACTGCCCAGACTACAGGGTAAAAGGGGATTCGAAGTGTCTCGGAGACTTCGCCTGTCTCAAGCTGTGTGAGCCCTGTCTGTAACAGGCGCCATGAGGCAGCGGAGAACAGGAGGGCGCAGGAAAGAGAGCCGGCAATGTTCAGAATTGCCCTTGGCAGACGCGGCATGTGCCTGAACATGATGTCAACACTGATATGGCTTTTCTGTTCCTGCGCAATGGCAAGGCCAAAGGCTGCGGTAATGGCGCAGCCCAGGCCCATGAGTTCAAATGAACCTGTCAGAGGAAACCCGAGAGGCCGAAGCGCCATGTTTGCAACAGCCATGAGCATGGTGGCAAAGAGCGCCACAGCCCCCACGCGGGTAAGCCAGAGGTTCAGTCTGGAAGAGAATTGTTCAGCCTGTTTCAGCATGATTCGAATCTTTACAGATTATTCCGTACCCTTAATGCTGAAGTTGGCAGGCTCTGCAACATTTTTCCCGTTTTGACCGTATTCCTGTTCATATTTCTGTTTTGCAGCCATGAGGTCTTTGAGGAAAGCAGTGGCAGGAAGGCCTCTTGACTCTGCTTTTTTCACCCATTCTCCAGTAAGAGGCTCAACTTTTTTATGCCACAGCGCATATTCCTTCTCTGGAAGAGTTATGAGTTCCAGATTGTATTTTTTCTTTGACCATTCCACGGATTCCTGTACGTGCCTGTCAATATACCTTCCTGTCCAGATGGACTGCTCTTTTGCCAGCCCGTCCAGCACCTTCTTTACATCATCAGGCAGGCTGTTCCACTTGTCCATGTTCATTATGACGCCAAAGGAGGTGGTCTGCATGTGACATACAGTTGCGTAGCGGCATGTTTCAGCAAACTTGAAATCCTTCAGGATATCAAAAGAGGAAAAGATCCCATTAACGATACCCTTCTGCAATGCCTCCGGGGTCTCGGACATGGGCATTGCCACAGGTGTTGCGCCAAGCAGCTTCAAAGGTTTTACGCCTGCGCCAGTGCATCTCAACTCGTAACCCTTGAGGTCTTTAAGTGTCCTTACCGGTTTTTTTGACATTATATCAGCAGGAGGCGCGGTAAAGAGCGCCAGCACCTTCACCTTGGCAAGGGATTTTGGCTGATATTTTCTGTAAAGCTCAAAGAGTGTGGCATTGGCAACAGTGGCATTGGAAAATCCAATGGGAAGGTCAACGGCCTCAAGCAGAGGGAAACGGCCAGGCTGATAGGCAAATACCACGCATCCTATGTCTGCAATGTCGTCAATCACGCCGTCCATCATGTTCTTGGCCCCAAGCAGTGTTGAGCCGGGGAATGTTTTTACCTTGATTTTACCGCCTGTGCGTTTTTCCACCTCCTGTTTCCAGTGTTCCATCTGAACGCAGGGAAATGTTGAGGCAGGCGGAAAGTTAGCGTAGTTAAGGGTGACAGGGCCAGCTAATGTGGTGACAGGCATGGCAAACAATAGAAGGGCAATGGCTGTCATAATGGTGCAGAATGCGGTGTGCATTTTCAGGTTTTGCATGTTCTCTCCTCTCTATGGTTGTTAAGTTATGTAGGGTGCGCACCGCGCACCTTCAATATCTCTTAAGAGGCCTGCCGGTTATCATAAATCCTCTGTGATTTTCTTTCAGAGCGTGGCAGCGCCCCGTAATCCATTATGGAGATGTCAGGTGAGACAATAAGCCTGTTTTTGATGGTGGTTGATATCAGTGCCTCAACCTCCTGATCCTGATCAGGGTCTCCGTCAGGTTCACGTTCTACTCTTATGAGCATTGTTTCCCTGCCATCTGCGTGTTTGAGTGTGATATCAAATTCACTGGATATGGGGTAACTCTGAGCAATTTCCGACAGTATCTCGTCAATCTGGCCAGGATATATGTTAACACCCCTGAAGATTATCATATCATCACTTCTGCCAAGGATGCGATCATGACGCGGATAAGGCGAGCCGCACTTGCACGGCCCGCTGATGACCCTGGTGAGGTCCCGAGTGCGGTAACGGATAAGGGGAGATGCCTCTTTTTTCAGGGTTGTAACCACTATTTCTCCAATTTCTCCATCTTTGACCGGCTTCAACGTGTCTGGATCAAGGAATTCGAAAATAAAGAAGTCACTCCAGTAATGAATTCCCTCATGAAATCTGCAGTCAATACCTGTGCCAGGCCCGTACAGCTCAGTCATACCTGTTATGTCATAGAGGTGTTCAGCGCCTGAATTCTCCAGAATGGCCTGGCGCATGGCATCGCTGCAGCGCTCAGAGCCTTGGATTATGGTTTTTAGATTTATGCGGTCACGCATCCCACGTTTCTTTATCTCCTCTTACAGCAGCAGGGCCATGCTTGCTGTACAGCAAAGCACATCTGCCTGCATATCCTCAAGGAACTTACACTGCATGTCAATATGCCCTGGGCCTATAGGAATGGCCATGACCCCGGCCTCTTCACACGCGGCCTGAAAACCGGCCCCTGCTGTCC
>WFRQ01000170.1 GCA_015486425.1 Deltaproteobacteria bacterium
TCAATGGGCATGAGGAAAGGCTTGTCTGTATCACGCTCAGGCTCTTCTATATAACTGTCAAGCGCCTCCATGAGCTCGTCAATGCACTTGGTCTTCTCAGGATCAGTAGGATTGTTCAGAGCCTCAAGGGCACTTCCCTGAATAATGGGAATGTCATCGCCTGGGAAATCATACTCGCTCAACAGCTCACGAAGCTCAAGCTCAACAAGCTCAATGAGCTCCGGGTCATCAACAAGGTCAGTCTTGTTGAGGAAAACAACAATTGAGGGAACACCAACCTGCCTTGCAAGCAGAATGTGCTCACGAGTCTGGGGCATGGGGCCGTCATCAGCACCAACCACCAGAATGGCGCCATCCATCTGTGCCGCGCCTGTAATCATATTCTTTATGTAGTCAGCGTGACCAGGGCAGTCCACATGGGCATAGTGGCGCTTGTCTGTCTCGTACTCAACATGAGCAGTAGCAATTGTAATACCACGCTCTCTCTCTTCAGGGGCCTTGTCAATCTCGTCAAAGGCGGTGAACTCTGCCTTGCCCTTTTCTGCAAGCGCCCTGGTAATAGCGGCTGTAAGGGTGGTCTTTCCGTGGTCAACGTGACCTATTGTTCCCACATTAACGTGCGGTTTGCTTCGTTCAAATTTTTCCTTGCCCATGATAACTGTCTCTCCGGAAATACTATTTTTATTGCACTGGCCGGTTGCCGCATTTTAAAAAACCGCAAGGCGCCTGGCAGCCCTTACCTGCAGGGATTCTTCAGCAGAAAAATCAGTAATAAGCAGGCAGGACACTGGAGCCCACGACCGGGATTGAACCGGTGACCTCTTCCTTACCAAGGAAGTGCTCTACCGACTGAGCTACGTGGGCCTTGGAGCGGGAAACGGGACTCGAACCCGCAACCCTCAGCTTGGAAGGCTGATGCTCTAGCCAATTGAGCTATTCCCGCTCTGTAACAATAATACACATAAAAAAACGGCTGTCTCAGCCGATGGGAAGCGATTAAAAAAAGCTTGCCACATAGCAAACGTCCATGCCGTTTGAATTGCTGCATTATGATCATTGAAACATGGTGGAGGGGGGAGGATTCGAACCTCCGAAGGCGTCGCCAACAGATTTACAGTCTGTCCCCTTTGGCCGCTCGGGAACCCCTCCGCGTTTCTGGAGCTGGCGATGGGACTCGAACCCGCAACCTGCTGATTACAAATCAGCTGCTCTGCCAATTGAGCTACGCCAGCTTAAACTGAGGTGGAAATACTAATATGTAAATGCAAAATTGCAAGTCTTTTTTTTAAAACATGGTAAAAACCTGCATGGTGCACCGCAAGTTACAACAAATGGGTGTGGTTGAATAGCTCAAAGCTGGAAGCTGAAAGCTCAAAGTAACAGAAGCTGTTATGCGCTGGTTCCCAAACTCCGGTGTATCTGCTCACAGGGTACCGCATCTGCTGCGTTGTCGGGGGCTCGAAGTACGGAAGTACGCCTTCGCCCCCTCCGTCTTGCATCTGCAGGACCCTGTGAGCAGATACGAGTCAAGAAAAAAATTGTTTTTGCTGGTGCCCAGACTCCAGTTTTGGTACCCATTGGTGTGAAGCTCCTGCTTCTTTCCTGTTCGCGCTGGTTCCCAAACTCCAGTTTGGAAACTGTGATCCGGAAGCTCCTGCTTCCCTGTGCTCATACAATGCCAAAATGGACAGATACTTTCATAGTTCGTTGTTCCCGCCCCCGGAATGGTGGTTGCCACGCATTTTTTGCGAGGTCTGTAAAAAGAAACGGGGTCTTGCAGACCCCGTTTCTGATAATTCAACTTATGTAAGAATAAAGCAGATCAGGCAGCCTCTGCCTCGTCTTCTTTTTTCTCTACCAGCTCTGAAGGCGGTATAATCTCTTTTTCAAGACCGAAACCAGCCTTACCTGCCAGTACGTCCTTGCGCCACAGTTCAAACACATATGCAGTAGTCCTGTAAAGGAGGTGTGCAAATTTGGTGTAAGGCAGTGACAGGAACAGCGTCACTACTGTTGCAAGGTGTATTATATAAACAGTGTAGGCAACCGGTCCTATTCCAAGAAGCCGGAAGAACTCTGCAGCGATACCAGTAGCGCCGACTGAAAAGATAAGCCACACAAGAATCCAGTCCTGTTCAGAGCTCTGAAGAACACCCTCTTCGGTCTTCTGCTGCCTCATCTGTATAATCATCCAGATACCTGCTATCATCATGACGGCGCCGATGTTGGCAAGAATCTTGATGGGATTATAAAGAGGCATTGGCGTGAAATGACCAAGCCCAAGCAGCAGATAGACAAAGTCATTAATAAAGAAGACGATGCCAGTCACAAAGAACAGAATGATAAATGACCACAACAGCCACTTGTGTCCCTTTGCCCTCTCAGCAGTCTGACCACATTTGTTAAACCGCGTATGGGCCAGGATTTCCTTTACTGCAGGCACCAGATACTTGGTGAGCAGAGCCCCAAAGGCAGGAGCAGCAGTGGACCCGGTATAGGATACCACTCCAAGACTCTTGTTAATATCAGCCCAGAAATTGGTCACACCCTTGTAAGAAGCCCAGCATACAAGGCCGACTACTGGTAAAACCACAAGGTCAATAGGCACAAAGGTAAATATCTTATGATAGGCCACCTCACCTTCAGGGAAGGGGAAGCTCTCTCCTGTGTGCATTGACCACAGGAAACCAACGATAAGCCATACCACCATGGATGCTATCACTGTGCCCAGCACGCCTGATGTTGTGGTAAGCATATCAGCAAGTGCCTTGGGTTCCGCATAGTAACGGATAGCGTTGTTTCTGATGGCCCCAAGCACGTCTCCAGGCTGTGCGCCACGGGGGCAGTATGTTGAACAGTCGCCGCACTGATGGCAGAGCCATACATCAGCATCCCCGGCTATCTTGGATGCAAGACCCCACTGGGCCCATAGCATCTCCTTCCTCGGGAACGGGCTCTCCTCAGTTGAAAGAGGACAGACTACAGAACAGGTGGCGCACTGATAACACTTGTTTACTGTATCGCCACCGGCTTCCATAACGCCTTTTATAAAGGCGAGATCCGGTTGAATTTTTGTTACTTCAGACATTGCATGCTCCTCCTACCATCCCTTGAACGGATTGGGACCCATGCCGACTACTTCTTCAACAAAGTCGTTAATGATCTCAGAGACCTTGTCATACTCATCAATAGCCACCTGGGCCAGCTTTACTCTCTCAGGCTCCATGCCGAGAGAATTCAGTGATTCAGCAACATTTGCCATTCTGGCTTCCGCCAACTCACTACCTTTAACAAAGTGACACTGATAATCGTCACCGAATTTACAACCAAGGAGAAGAGCACCATCCATACCGCTTGACATGGCATCCTTGATCCATGAAACATTTACAGATCCAAGGCAGCGTACAGGAATAATACGGACAAGCGGTGACCATGTAGCACCCCTTGCGGCAGCCATATCCAGTGCGGGATATGCGTCATTTTCACATGCGAAGCAGACCATCCTGAGTTTGTCTTCATCGTCATCAGGAACCTCAATGGACTTGATCATTGAGCCGACCACATCGATATTGTAATCCTTGAAGCCGATGATGCGCTCAGGACAGGCACCCATGCAGGTACCGCAGCGACGACATCTGGTGGGATTGGGTTTGGGCGTACCCTTCTCATCATCATCCAGGGCGCCAAACGGACACTCTTCAGTACAGCGCTTACACTGTGTACAACGCTGGAAGTAGAAGTCTGGATAATCAAAGTCCCATGTCCTGGGATGTACTGCATGGCCTTCCTGTGCGGCTACAAGACTCTGCATGGCCTTGAGGGTGGCACCAGCAGCATCTTCTATGGATTCCTCAATGGTAAGGCTGCGGCGTACACCACCAGCGGCGTAGACGCCTGTACGGCGTGTCTCATACGGGAAGCAGATGAAGTTGGAATCGCAGTACCCGCCCATGAGGTCCAGGTCACGGAATGCAGGACCCTGCCTGTATGCGAAGTTGACAACTGCCTCATCTTTAGTAGTTGGAACCATGCCTGTGGCAAGAACAACAAGATCAACGTCAACTGCTATATCTTCACCAAGAATGGTCTTTTCAACCTTTACAGTGAGACCACTGTCAGAAGAGCTGACCTCTGTAACAGCACCCTTGGTAAGAAAGATGCCTGCGTCATCCTGAAGTCCCTTGTAAAAATATTCGTACTGACCAGGGGTTCTCATGTGCTGATAGAATATGTATGCGCGGCCATCCTCAGGATAGTCTTCCCGTACATACTTGGCCTGCTTCAACGCCACAAGACTGGTGGTGGCAGAGGCATAGGGGAAGTCAGCATCATCATCACTGCCGCCGGGGCTCATGACAAAGGCAACGCTCTTTGCAGGAGATCCATCAGGCTTTGTAATCTTGCCTGACTTTGCCATCTCCTCAAACTGGACGTTGGTGACCACATTGGCATTACCCCAGGCAAGATGCTCGAATTCATCATCTGCAGGCTCATAGGGTTTCCAGCCAGAGGCAAGGACTACGGCACCATGGATATCCGCATTTGGATCTTCCTCCATGTAGTCGTGACGCCCCTCATTCTTCTCATCATATTTTGCCTTCTGATCCTCAGCAGAGAGCTCGTTTCCATTTTCATCAAGCTTCTCTTCATCTGTCAGGGGGACAGGAGCATCCCATTCACTCTTTGCACCGGCTGCCTTGAATGAAACGCGAAAGGCTCCGGGAACGCCTGCCACACGAGCTACCTCGGTACCAGTGCGAACAGATATCTTATCGCTGGTGCTGACTTTTTCTATAAGCTCATTTGCAATTGGATCAATCACAGATGAATAGTCAGGCCCAACAGGAATCTGTTTTCTGAGCTTTGCACCAAAACCGCCGAGCTGTGCCTCACGCTCCACGATGGTAACCTCATGGCCTGCATCCGCAGCCTCTATTGCAGCAGTCATACCGGTAATGCCGCCACCAATAACAAGGATCTTTGTGTTGCAGTCCTCCATCTTGTCAGGTTCAGGATGTTCAGCCTTTTCACAGCGGGTAACCGCCATGCGGAGATAATCCTCGGCGAGTTCCTGGACATGTTCCTTCTTGGCTTCGGCATTCTCATCATCTGCAGGTATCTGATGACTCCAGGCCACCAGCTCTCTGAGACTTGCCTTTTCTACGTAAACTCCAGGAAATGAAAACCCTGGGAAATCGTATCTTGGAGAAACTCCAGCAAGAATAACGGCATTGAGTTCCTCGCCCTCTACGTCAGCCTTGACCATGGAAGCACCGTCTGCTGAGTAGAGATCATCACTTGTCTTTACAACCGCACAGCCAAGATCACCTTGAGCCAGCTCAACAAGCTTGTCAACATCCACAGCATCTTTGATGCCGTCTCCAGTATATATATAAAGTCCTATCTTTTTAGACATTAGCCAGCCCTCCTTACAGTCTGAACGGCCCTAAGAGCAGCGGCTGTAGCACTCTGCGCAGACGATACAACATCTACCGGCCTCTTGGCGCAACCGCATGGTGTAATGCCATCTTTCGCAACAACGAATCCGTCATCATCGTAATCAATTCCAGGTATCTGATTTTCAGCACCACTGGGCTGCATTCCTGTAGCAAGAACAGCAAGATCCACTTCCTGTTCAATCTTGCCGCCACCTATGGTGTCTTCTGCTACAAGCACAACGCTTCCAGGAGCAGAACCTGCCTTGATTTCAGCCACCTTGCCCTTGATAAAGTGAACCTTTTCGTCAGCTTTAATTTTTTTGTAGAAATTCTCATACTTCCGTCCAGGGGACCGTATATCTATATAAAAGATATAAATATCAGCATCAGGATTATTTTCCCTGATGTAGGTCACCTGTTTCAGTGTTGCCATACAGCAGATGTAGGAGCAGTAAGGAAGGTGATTCTGATCTCGAGACCCGGCGCACTGTACAAAACCAACTGACTTGGGCTGCTCTTTATCAGAGGGACGTACAACCTCACCGCCAGTAGGCCCGGCAGGAGAAGCCATACGTTCCACCATCATATTTGTTACTACATTTTCAAAGGAATTGAAGCACAGATTGTCCATATTGGCTGGATCATAGGGTTTCCAGCCTGTGGCCATGATAATGGCTCCAACATTGAGCTGAACCGTATCTTCTTCCTGGTCAGGGACAACATGACCAGCAGGCATGGCAGAGGCAATGGCTGCTATTTCTGATTCAGGAGCTGCTGCCTTGTCCAGCACACACTGGTTAGGAAAGGCCATTGGATGAGCCTTGTAAATGGCCTTACGGGTATCCATGCCAAAGTTGAACTCATTGGGAACTTCTGTTGTAGCAGCTTCTTCACCAGCCTTGCAGCTTGTACACGGCGGTGTTGTACCCCTGGGATTTACCTTGAGGGTAACGTTGAAGTTGCCTGCGCTTCCCGAAACTGATTCAACCTCGGCAAGATTATAGAATGTTATCTTAGGATTTGTCTTTACACGCTTGAAGTTGATTTCAAGACCGCATGTAGGAGGACAAAGTTTTGGAAAGTACTTGTTGAGCTGGGCAACACGGCCACCCATGTAGCTTTCCTTTTCAACCAAGTAAACGTCGTAGCCCATTTCAGCAGCTTCGACGGCAGCGGTTAGGCCACTGAAGCCTCCGCCAACAACGAGAATGCTATTGCTCATCTCCCCGCTCCTTTTGTGGTTTTTTGGGTTAATTTTTCAATATTTAATGTGAAAAAGCCAAATACTGTCATTGATGGCCCTCTCATAATTTCCGGTGGATCACTTATAGGGAAACCCGCCACAGCTTTAGCCGTCCGGTATTCCGCGGCCTGCCTGCAGTCCCGCAGAAAGCCCGCCGAACACCGCCTCTGCCTGGTAGCCCGTAAACATAATATTTCCGGACCTGGATGCCGGGGGCATGTAAAAAAATGCCAGGCACCGGCGCACCGGTGCCTGGACATATTGATTCCACTCAATTCATACTGAAATTCCCTTGGGAATTAGTCAGATATGATCTTGTGACATTTTTTCTTCATGCACTTCCACTCACCGGTCTTTGGATCATACTGTGAGTTGACGAAGCACTTCCATCCACCACCATCGAAGTCCTTGTCATCAACCTGCATGAAGTCACCACGATAGTAGAATCCGGGGTAACGGCTCTCTTCACGGAACTGGATGTGACGGAGATGATCCTCAACTGTCCAGATCCTGTGGAGATTCTCCCATGCCCTTATGAGCTCATGGAGTCCACTGGCTGCCATCTTCTCTGCATCTTCACGGAGCCACTGCAGGTGCTTCATGGCGATATCAAGAAGGTGACCATTTGTCATGTAGTAAGGAGACCAGCCGCCGCCGTACTCATCAGTGTACTTCATCAGGCGTTCCATCATGTGGCGAGGCTTGATGTAGTTGGGGTTGACCATCTCGTGAGTGGTCTCCTGATAGTGCTTGTAGTAGGTAACAACAGGTGCGTAAAGCTCTGCCTTGAGCTCTTCTGCACTCTGTGGAAGGGCAGGTGAGAAGTCTGCATTGTCAACTACGTACTTGGCCATTGCCTTGGCAGCCATACGGCCCTCAGCGTGTGCACCAGAGGAGAACTTGTGGCCAGATGCGCCAACACCGTCACCTGCGGTGAACAGACCGTTAACTGTAGTCATGCGGTTGTAACCCCATTTGTAGTCATCCGGTACCCAGTCCTCATCAGGACCACTTACCCAGATGCCGCAGCAGCCGGAGTGTGAACCAAGCATGTAAGGCTCTGTAGGCATAATCTCAGAACCAACCTTCTCAGGCTCGATATTCATGGCTGCCCAGAGACCGGCCTGACCAACTGACATGTCAAGGAAGTCTTCCCATGCCTCTGACTCAAGCTCTTTCCAGTACTTCTTAAGAGCCTTTTCGTCCATGCCGTCTGCCTTCTTCTGGTCGAGGAAAGCACCGAGAGCTGCAGCGGTATCCATGAAGATAGGACCGCGGCCTTCCTTCATCTCGAAGAGCATCAGGTGGTTACGGAGACAGGTAGGTGTAACTGCTGCTTCACTGTAAGGTGTGTACTTTGCGAGCTCTGCCTTGGCAGCATCACTCTTTACGTAGGATTCGCCTGCGCCATTAACAACTGTAGCCTTGAACAGGAGGAACCATGCGCCAACAGGACCATAGCCGTCCTTGAAACGTGAAGGCGTGAAGCGGTTCTCCATCATTGTCATCTCAGCACCAACCTGCATACACATGGTGTATGTGGAGCCTGCATTCCAAATGGGGTACCATGCGCGGCCCTTACCTTCGTCAGTTGACCTGGGGCGGAAGATGTTGACTGCGCCGCCGCATGCCACGAGAACTGCCTTTGCCTTGTAAACGCATACCTTGTTCTCACGTGAACTGAAACCAACTGCGCCGGCTACAGTATTATCTTTATTGGCATCGAGGAGAAGCTTGACGATGAACATACGCTCATGCAGGTCATAGCCCATCTCTTCGAGAGCTGCCTTTGCTGCCTCGGCGACGATCCTCTTGTAGGACTCACCGTGGATCATGATCTGCCATTTACCGGTACGTACAGGAGTTCCGCCCTCTGACAGGGGAGCCTTGTTGCCGCCCTCTTTCTTCCAGACGGGGAGCCCCCACTCTTCAAAGAGGTGTACTGAATCGTCAACGTGACGACCGAGGTCAAAGATGAGGTCTTCGCGGACAACGCCCATGAGGTCATTTCTTACCATGCGGACATAGTCGCTGGGGCTGTTCTCACCGATATAGGTATTGATTGCTGAGAGACCCTGTGCAACAGCGCCTGAACGCTCGAGTGAGGCCTTGTCACAGAGACATACCTTGGATCCTGCTGGCATCCACTTGCCAATCTCGTAAGCTGCGCCAGTACATGCCATACCACCGCCAACCAGCAGTGCATCATACTCATACTCTTCAACAGGAACCTTTGAGAGATCTGGCTCGGCCAGGAGTTCCCATGTCGGTTTGTTGGGAAGTGCCATATTTATATCCTCCTTGGAATAAATCTTTTATACTTGGATTATTGCTTCAGTCAGGAATAAATTCCCGGGCCGATTAGTCAAAGTCAGAAGGTGTACAGGTTACCCTTCCGCTGTTCTCCTCTGTAAAGAGGGCGCCGTTACCCAGAGCATCCGCACCAGGTGAGGGCTTTCCGTCATACGGCTTAATGGAACCTTCAGCAGTTGTCCTGATTGGGAACTTGAAGCGTTTCATGTTGCCGTTACGGAACTTAATGGTCCACATAATGGAATCAGTACCCATCATGGGCTGTACATAACCACCCATGGGGGCGAGGTCAGCGTAATGACGTACTTCAATGGCGCCCTGCGGGCAGATCTTTACGCATGAATAGCACTCCCAGCACTGATCCGGCTCCTGGTTGTAGGCTTTCATCTCATCGGCGTTGAGTACCATGAGATCATTGGGGCAGATGTACATGCACGCAGTCTTCTCCCCACCTTTGCAACCGTCACACTTTTCGGGGTTGACAAAGCTTGGCATTTTAATACCTCCTGATTTTTTGTTAAAGGTTACGGATTGTAACGGCCAGCACCCGAAAGGTGTCCGACCACCAAAATATTAATATGGAGGGCCGATATGGCCCTCCAGTTGTTCCAAATCTACTTCAGGTCTTCGAAAGCACCCTTCTTGACCTTGGCCTTCCTGGCTTCAGGATCTGCGTAGTACTCTGCAAGTATGGCCAGGACCTCGGGACGGCTGAATTCGGGCGGAACGTCCTCAGGCTTGCCTTCGCTCATGATCCGGCGGAACTTGGTACCTGAAACAACCACGCGGTCTTCCTTCTTGTGCGGGCATGTCTTGAGAGATGCCATGCCACCGCACTTATGGCACCAGAATGTCCAGTCAATTTTCAGGCACTCGAGCTCGAGAGCGCCATCCCACAGCCTGTCAAATATCTCCTGGGCCTCGAACAGACCATAGAAGTCACCAACACCCGCATGGTCACGGCCTACAATGAGGTGTGAGCATCCGAAGTTCTGACGGAAGATACCATGAAGCAGGGCTTCCTTTGGTCCGCCATAGCGCATCTCAAGGGGATAAACACCAAGCACGGTGCGCTCCATGTTGTAGTAGTTGTCAAGGAGAGCCTTGTAGCACTTCATCCTGGTCTCACCGGGGATGTCGCCCTCTTTCAGCTTTCCAACCAGTGCGTGGATGAATACGCCATCCAGAACTTCCTGTGCAATTTTTGTCAGGAACTCATGTGAACGGTGGATGGGGTTACGTGTCTGGAAGGCCGCAACTGTTGACCAGCCACGATCTTCAAAGATTTTGCGGGATACCTCAGGATGCATATAGGCATCTTCGTATTTCTGCTTGAAATCTTTCTCATTCAGGGCCTTGATGGGGCCGCCGATGTAGTACTTGCCTGAATTCAGAATCTGCTGTACGCCTGGATGGTCTGCCTCTGCGACTTCCCAGAACTTCTCTGAGTCAGGACCGTCACCCTTGAAGCAGTTCTCACACTCCTTGCGCTTGTCTGGCTCCCAGATGGACTCGATCTTCATGGTGGCCATAAGGTCGCCTGTCTCCTTGTCGTACAGGGCAACATCATCTCCCTCACTCAGCCCGCTTACATCATCCTGTGCCAGGGTAACAGGCAGGGGCCACATTGTACCGGGATCTACCTTGCGGAGTTTCATATCTTCTACAACGCCGTCGTAGTCTTCCTGTACCATGAAACCATTCAGAGGGGTAAATGCCCCCATGCCCAGCATGAGGATATCACCTGATTCCTTTGAGGTGATATCTATACGCTTCATACCTTCAGCGCGTTTTATCTCTTCTTCTCTATCAGCTCCCTTGAGAAGAAGAGGCATAAGCTCCTTTTTTGAACCATGCGGATTAACTAGTGCCATTTTACAATCTCTCCTTTCAGTGAATTAACCAAATAACATTTAATATCTGAATGCCCTCCCTTTAACGCAGGAAAGGCGCATTTAATATGCCGCACAATGCCTCAAAACCTGTTGTCAGGCCCTTGAACCTCTGTTTTTTAATGCCTCAGAGGGTGCACACGGTAATGAATCTCCGCTCAGTAAATCACAAAGCGATATATATTATCAATAATTGAAAATGTCAAGAGATTAAAAAAAAGCCGGAATTTTTTTTGAAATGCATATGTCTGGTATAATATCAGCCACATAGAAAAACATCAATACCCGTCCAGAAACCATTTTATGGAGCCGCCATAAGCTCAATGGCCTGAAACACAAGAATAATTGAATACTCAACAGAACTACCCCCGGATAAGAAGAACTTATCAGTAAAGAGCTATTAACCATAAATCTTCGAATTTTACAAGCATTAACTGATATTTCTTCCACTGCGGTAACACCGGCACACCTGGCATTGTTTCTGAACCACGAGTGGTAAAAAAAAAGTCCGTCCAAGTCCATTGGAAAATGTTATTTTACGGAAAATCTTGCAAAAAATCCGGCGTACATTTAATGTCCCGGTTAATTTTTCTCACCTATCCTCTCCTCTCCTGCGTCATAGATAGGAGACGGGAACAAAAATGAATCGCGCATCATTTATATATGCCACGTACCAATTCCGACATATCCTGTGCCATAATAGCCGGGGGAAAGAGCAGCAGGTTCGGCTCCAACAAGGCCCTGTCCACGTGGGATGCACATCATTCTGTAATCGGCTCGGTAATCAGGTCTGCGTCAAGGGTAACAGACAGAATCATGATCATTGCAGGAGACCATCAGGCATATCGCTCCTTTGGGCTTCCGATCCATCCTGACATTTTTCCCGGCTACGGCCCGATTTCAGGAATACATACAGCCCTGTCACTTGCCTGCACTGACAGAA
>WFRQ01000171.1 GCA_015486425.1 Deltaproteobacteria bacterium
CCGCAGGGGGCAGGAGCGTAGCAAACCTCTGGAAAGAAATGCCCCTGATCGCAGCCATGGCACTGCCGTCTCCCTTTTTCAGCCAGTGAGCCTGGGCACAAACCGATGCATCGCCATCCTGGAGACAAAGCCGGGACATCTTTACATCCTCTGAAGAGAGGTCAAGATTCACAGGCTGAGCGAGATTCCATTTCCCGAAATCCGCGGTATCAAAACCGAGGACACTGAGAATTCCGCTCCACGCCTTTTTTGCCATATCATAGCGGCCGTGCTCTGCCTTCATACCGAACTTCACTGCCTTATGCACAGCAGATACAGAAAGGGTGTGGTCGGAAAGTGTCCCGTTCAAATCTACAGATGCCTCTGAAATCTCCTGTCCGCCTGACGACAGCCCTGAAGCACGGAGTTTCAATGAGGATATGGCTGCTTCATCCAGGGAAAGGGAAAAATCAGCATCAAGGCTGCTGCACGAAGAGCCTGCATAGGAAAAATCCATGACCTGGGCCGTGCCAGAAACCGCTGGAAGGGAAGGTGTTCCTGAAATCCGGCCTTTGGTTTTAATTGTTCCAGAGCCATTGGGAAGAAGCTCCGAGGCATCTGGCACAGAGGCATTCCAGGCAAGATCAAGAATCTTCCTGCCTGCCGTGCCGTTGACATCCAACTGGGCGCTTCCACACCCAAATTCCAGCCCCTTTATTGCTACATCCCCCTGGGCCATCAGCACCTGACCGGCACCTGAAACTTTTTTATCCCTCAAAACGCCGTCCAGCGACCTGATGTTCACCTCAAGGTCAGGCCCATCTTCCTGGAGCTTCCCGCTGGTATCGAGTTTCAGTGAGAGCTTACCCGGCCAGTCCGGGGCCATCACGCCGGGATTTATATTCGAAGCCGCAACCAGGGCATTCCATGAAACAGCAGGCTTCCACGCGGCCTCAGCCTGAACATCAATACTGCCTTCAAGCAGGTCGGCATGTAATTTCTCAAGTGTTACGTTTTCAGCCGTTCCCTGCCCACCTGCCTCCATGCTCACATCAGGGATATCACGGCCATTAACAGCGGTCTGCAGGGAAAATGTGTACTTTTTAGGCGTGCCGGATGCGGCAAACTCTCCAGCCTCAGACACGAACTGCGGGACACCGGCAAGCGGCCACTGAAGACCTGTC
Organism: Deltaproteobacteria bacterium; assembly: GCA_015486425.1. Classification (GTDB taxonomy): domain Bacteria; phylum Desulfobacterota; class Dissulfuribacteria; order Dissulfuribacterales; family QOAL01; genus S144-17. The sequence continues at coordinate 1,164 of WFRQ01000171.1, forward strand.
CAGTTACCTGAAGCATTGAATTTCAGCGTATCAAACACAACCCGGCCATTCAGCGACAGGTGCATCACACCGGCAGGGGTGGCAATGGGGCCATAAGTTTTCTTCTCAGAGGCCTGCACAGGAGTTTCAGCATCACCTGCAGCATGAGATGAAGCATGAGATGAATTGGGGTTGCGCAAACTTCCACGCCCTGTTTCTGCAGAAAGGGTCTGTTCATCCTCCTGGGCTGTGGCCTCATTACTGGTCTGCCTGGCATTATCAGACTTCTTTATGCTATTGACAGGTGAAATATCCACACTGAGAGATGCCTGGGCATGTTTCAAATTACCCTTTGCATCCAGATCTGCCACAGGATGGATTTCTTTCAGTTCTGGAACAGCCCCTGCTGAGGCAAGCAGCTCTTTTGCCACATTTTCAACTTTAAGACCTGCATCCCATGTAAGATTTCCAAGGACATCCTTTGCGTGTACAAGAATATCTGCCTTTATATCCCCTGAAACATGCTGTTTAAATGCAAGTTTCGTCATATCTCCGGAGATTCCACCCAGTCCTTTTAGAGAAATTGCACGCTCTCCCTGCACATCCACGCCCCACTTCATCTTAAAATCAAGGGGATATGCGCCTCTTGGCTCAAGCCTGCCATGAAGATTAAAGGCGACTCCAGGCATCAGGAACTCAAGACCTGAAAGATCAAGGCCTGCGCTGTCAAACAGGGCAGACAGGGCCAGGCGGGTTATTTCAAGGGGTTTATCAGCAGACTTCTGAACTACCTGAACACCGTTTATCTGCATGTCATCAAGCCTGATGACAACAGGAAGTGTAATATCAGGAAGAACAACAGGGCCGGACTGCTTTTTTTCAGGCTCCTTTTCCTGTGCCTGAAGCTGCTCATACCTTATGCCATCCACCTTCAAAAGCTGAACGTGAAATGTATGTTCCAGAAGGGCCGCAGGCACCCAGTCCAGACGAACCAGGTCAACCCCAACAGCAAAGGCGCTGTCCTTATAGGTCACATCCCTCAGCACCAGGTGACCAAGCAGCCCACCCTGGATATTTCCAATGGATAACGTGCCTGGGATCACTCCTCTGGAGTGTTTGAGCACAAATTTCAGCCCTGACGGCGTGCCTGCCATAAAACCCACGCTGCCAAGCGCAAGCATAAACAGCAGTACCAGCGTGAGGCACACACCGACCAGCCATTTCAGAATCGTGCGTGCCATTACATTGTAATCTCGAACCCAAAGTAAAATTTCATTGAAGAGAGCTTCATTCCACGACCGTCTTCATTTACCGGCCACGCAAAATCCAACCGCACACTTCCCACCGGAGAGAGCCAGCGCACTCCAACACCTGTGCCCACATAAATCTTGTCAATACTTGCATTAAAGGCGTTACCGGCATCGGCAAACAGCGCGCCTACCCACTTATCCAGCACCCTGTAATTATACTCCAGTGTGCCGCTTATGACATTTCTACCTCCAATAACATCACCGCTGCTGTCCTCAGGACCAAGCTCCTTCCATCGATAGCCTCGCACACTCTCATCACCTCCTGCAAAAAAACGAAGGGAATTTGGATACTTGGAATACTTTGACACAGCCGCAAGGCCCAGCCTGCCGCGCAGGAAAAACCTGCCCCTGCTGCCTGCGGGTATGAACACGCGAGTCCTTAAATGTTCCCTTATATATGACGTATCTGAAATAAGCCCTGGGGAACCCCTTAGCTCTGAATAAAGATACCAGCCGGTTCTTGGGAAAATCTCCTTTGGGAACTCTGTTCTCTCAAGCCTGCCTCCAAAACTCAGCATCTTGGTATAAGTCCAGTCACTGCCGTCGGTGCGGAACCGTTCAAACTTGGCCTCGGAAAATACCTTTGAGGACCATTCCTTCCATAAAAAATAGTACCCTCCCTCCAGATCAGCGGTATGGCGGTTGGTGCTTTCCGTCTCCTCCTGCTCAAATTTGGTAATTATGCCATAACGATCAGTCTTAGGATGCCTTGCAGGAATCCAGTAAGCGCCCTTCAGGGTATTTTTTTTCAGGGACAGGTTGACCCACGCGTCAGCGGTGTGGCCATACGAATTGAGCCGTGCATTATGCCAGTGCATGGAACCGTTAGCGCCTATCTCCGTATCGTAGCCAAGACCAAAAGTCAGAGTATTGGCATCCCCGGGAGAAAGAGTAATATCAACAGGCACATGCCGCTCTCTGGCATCTTCAAAAGCAGGTTCAACATCCACAAGATTAAAATAACCGGTATTACTGAGGTCCTGCTGAAGCTTAAGAAGAGCCGTGTTGGTAAAAATGTCACCTGTATGCACATCTTCCATGTAGTGATTTATAAGATCAGGATCCATGAAATCCTGATGCATGCGTATTTCTCCGAGATAATAGACAGGCCCTGTCTCCACATGCAGTCTGATGACCGCAGATCCATCCTCAGGATTTACCAGTATCTGCTTTACCGTGGGCCCGGCATCCACATACCCCTTGGAAAGCGCAAGCTGGATCATACGCTTCTTGGCCTTTTCATAGGCATTCTGGTCAAGATAATCACCCTTTTTAAAAGGAAAATTATCTACCAGTGCACGAAGGTCAGGATCATCAGCCCCGGGCCCGGTAATCCTCACGTCCACCTCCGTCACCACGACCCTGGAGCCCGGATCAACATGATACGATGCCTTCCATCTATTGTTTCCAGTCTCTTCAAGAGATGAGTGGATTTCAGGATTAAAATATCCAAACGGCTCAAGGGCCTTCCTGATATCATCAGGGGCTTCCCTGTGGAGAAATTTCAGCCACTGCAAATTGAAATGAGGATCATCTTTCTTTTGCAAAAGACGCAGATAGCCTTTGACGTTATCCAGCAACTTCCCCTCAATGCCGGTAACCTCTATTTTCACATCTATACCCTTGCTGTCTGCGGCATTGGAAAAAACGGGGAAAAGCAGCGAAAAAGAGACCAACAGGGCCGCTGCAACTGACGCCCCCACTTGAATCCTCAGAGAAAGAACTGCCTTGAGCAGCGCAGGGATTGAGCCTTCTCCGCATAAAAGGAAAATGTCGCGCATGCACCTCATCTTTCTGTACACAGAACCTGCCATGCTGAAGCCACCCCAACGAAACAGAAGACTCTGGCACATGTTATGGCATTTATTGTGATTTGCCGCAGATATGGGGTATTCAAACCGGCAGGTCTCCTGTATAGAAATTCAAGCTGTAACGCCTTATTGACGATAATACAAATAGCACAACATATAAAAATTCCTGTTTAACCGCAAGGATGCGGAGGCACGGCAAGGCTATTTTAACACGGCTGTTACAAATGCCTGCACAGGAAAGGAGGCCCAACATGGATGCCAAGGGACTTGAATTCCTGAACTTCAGCCCCAGTATAGTAACCAATATAAAACTGAGTCAGAAAACCGGACCTGTAATCAAACCGGTTGAGAGCATCAAAAAATCTGCCCACAACGGCACTGCATCTGATGCCCGCAAGCAGGAGAAAAAGGCCGCGCTCGCCTGGATGCAGTCCTCTCCAAACGAGGAAGATGCACAGCTCGCCACTGAG
>WFRQ01000172.1 GCA_015486425.1 Deltaproteobacteria bacterium
AACTGGTAACCGTGGTGGTAAAGGCCAGGCTTGCCATGAAGGCAAAAAAATATGCTGAGGCAATCAAGTCCCTTGATGAACTTCTTGCACTGCGGCCCGGTAACAGCGAAGCCCTGTATTTCAGGGCTGCTGCAAATATGGAACTGGGAAATATTGAAAAGGCAGAGGATGATCTGGCTGCTTTGCTTAAGAAAGAGCCTGAATCAGTCAGGGCATGGCTGCTCAAGGCAAATCTTGCGTTCCGTCAGAACAGCCCGGCGGGGGTGCTGGCAGCCTCGGAAAAGGTGCTTAAACTTGCCCCCGGCAACAGGCAGGCCCTTCTCATGCATGCCACAGCCATGCTGATGTCCAAACAGCTTGACAAGGCTGAGCAGGACTGCAGGAAGGTTCTGGAGCAGGCTCCGGATGATCCTATGGCCCTGTTCATAATGGCGCGGGTGGCAACTGCAAACGGAGACAAGGCACAGGCTGAGGCCCTTCTCAAACAGCTTGTGAGAAAACATCCGGAATTTATACGCGGAACCGTGCTTCTCGTTTCGCTTTATATGGCAGAGAAAAAGCCGGAAAAGGCTCTTGATGTGTGTGATTCCGTTCTGCTCAGGCAGCCAGATAACACGGCCCTGCTGCTGCTCAAGGGTAACGTGCTGTTTGGCATGGGTGAGTTTGTCCGTGCGGAAAAGGTCTATAAGGAGGCCATTGAGAAGGATCCCCGCAATGTAGGGGCATATGCAGCGCTGGCAAGGCTTTACATGAAACAGGGGAATGTGGATGAGGCCCTTGAAAAGTACAGGGAAGTAGTCAAGGTAAAGCCCGATGATGCAGGCGCCTACATGTCCATAGGAGCCATTGAGCAGGAGCGGGGAAATACTGCAGAGGCAAAGAAGATGTATGAAAAGGCGCTGGAGATAAATCCTGAGTTTGTGCCTGCTGCCAACAACCTGGCATGGCTGCTCTCCGAGGAAGGAGGTGCGGTAAATCTCAGCAAGGCCCTGACATACGCGCGTATTGCCAGAAAGGGGGCGCCTGACAGTCCGTCTGTTATGGATACCTACGGCTGGGTGCTTGCCCTTAAGGGAGATTACGAACTGGCAATATCATACTTTCAGAAGGCACTGGAGGGGCTGCCTGACAACCCCACCATACAGTATCACATGGCTCTTGCCCTTTCCAAGACTGATCAGGTGGTGCGGGCAATTGATTATCTTGAAAAGGCGCTTGCCTCAAAGCAGGATTTCCCTGAACGAAGGAAGGCAGAGGAGCTGCTGTCTAATCTGAGGTAGAACTTGATAAATTACCGGAACCTCACTCCAGGGGAACTCGAGGCCTGGGTGACAGAGCAGGGGCTGCCAGCCTACAGGGCAAGGCAGCTCTTCAGATGGCTCTGGCGCCCGGGCTTTGATGATTTTGAGCAGGCAACGGATTTTTCAAAATCCCTCAGGCATCAGTTTGCTCGTGACGGATATATCTGGACCCCAGAGGTTCTGGAAATTCAGAATTCAACTGACAATACACAAAAATTTGCCTGGGGCCTTGAAGACGGTGAGGTTATTGAAACCGTTCTGATTCCGGAGCGTGATCACACTACACTGTGTGTTTCAACCCAGGCGGGCTGCGCCATGGGGTGCAGATTCTGTCATACTGCAAGGATGGGATTCAGACGCAACCTGGAACCGTTCGAGGTCGCAGGCCAGGCCCTGTGGATAACGGATCATGTTTCTGAAGAGCAGTGGCCAAGAAATATTGTATTCATGGGCATGGGCGAGCCGCTTGCCAACTATGAAAACCTTCTCAAATCCCTTGAAATACTGACCCATGACCTGGGGCTTAATTTTTCTCTGCGCAGAATCACAGTCTCAACCTGCGGGCTGGTGCCGGAGATGCTGCGCCTTGGTCACCACTTGGATGTGGGACTTGCGGTTTCGCTGCACGCCCCTGACAATGAGACACGTAACCAGATAATGCCAGTGAACAGGCGCTATGACATTGACAGGCTGATAAGGGCCTGCAGGGATTTCCCTTTGTCAAAACGCCGCAGGATAACATTTGAATACCTGCTTCTCAAAGATGTAAATGACAGTCTGGAACATGCCAGACGGCTTGGCAGGCTGCTGAGAGGCATTCCTGCAAAGATCAACCTGATTCCATTTAATGAGAGTCCGGGGATTCCATTCAGGCGCAGCAGCGAGGAGCAGATGGAGGAATTCCAGCATGCTCTAAGAGAGATGAATTATACGGTTATGATGCGTAAGAGCAAGGGGAGAGATATTTCCGCTGCGTGTGGGCAGTTATATGCGGAAAAAGCAGGGCATTAGCTCAAGGTATGAGTTATTTATGGGTCCTGGATACCTGAGAAGCACATCGTTCTGTCGAAATGACAAAATAGAAAGAAAGAGCGATTCCGGTAACAGTTTTCAGGAATGGCGCCCAAGCTGGAGTCTATGTGCCGATAACTCCGGAGCATACGAAGAATATTGAAGGTGCGCGGTGTAGACCCTGCATGGTAATATCATAGATCGGGGAGTTATTTTTGGATAGCCCCTGAGCGCAGGGCAAAGCATTTAACGGTCACCAACCGCTCAATCTGCGTTTTCGTTAATCTTTTTACGCAACACTCCTGAGGGCCTGAAGGTGACAACCCTGCGAGGGGCAAGTATAAGCTCTTCACCTGTATGGGGGTTTCTGCCCCTCCTGGCACGTTTATCCTTGACATTGAACTTGCCAAAGCTGCTGATCAGCACGTCCTCCCCTGATTCAAGCCGTTTTTTTATGAGCTCAATCATGGTCTCAACAGCAGTAATTGCTTCAGGTTTGGTCAAAATATCACGGTCGCATATTCTGGTAACCAGGTCAGCCTTTGTCAATGTCATGGTATTCGTACCCTTCCCTCGGTTTTGAAGCTGGTGAGTATCCTAATGCAGTCCACTGACTATTACTGAAAAAAAAATATTTGTCAAGTCAGGCTATTATAAAAAATGTGCTGACTTCTCCTGAATACTGCGGATAGAGCGGTTAAGTGTTCTTGAAACCGAAATGCCTGATTTGCGAGGCAGTGGGGCAAATATGGTCAGCCATTTGTCATGCAGCCCCTTAAATTCCACTCCTGATCTGTTCCATTATGCCCTGGTCGGCAAAACTGAAAAAACTGCCCTGTTTACCAATGATGATGTGGTCAAGCACATTTATGTCAAGGGCCTGCGCAGCGAGGAATAGTTTGCGTGTAATGGCCTTGTCTTCAGGTGAAGGCTCAGTAAAGCCTGAAGGGTGATTGTGAGCAAATACAAGTGCAGCGGCATTGTGTTCCAGCGCCTTTTTCATCACCTCTCTGGTGTAGACCACGCTGGCAGAAAGAGTGCCTTCAAAAAGCTGCTCCACCTCTATGATTCCGTGCCTGGTATCAAGGAATGTCACCACAAAGACCTCCCTGTCAAGAAAGGAGCAGGCGTGGGAGAGATAATCTACCAGGTCATCAGCGGCGGTGATATATGTGCGGCCCTTGAGCCTGGTCTGAAGGAACTTGCGGGCCACCTCGTGGATGAGTCTGAGAGCAAATATATTGTTTGGCCCTACACCCCTGATCTGCTGAAGCTCGTCAGGAGATGCCTCAAGGGCTGCGGCAAGTGAGCCGAAATGCCTGCGGGTTTCACGGGCCCTTTCCTTGCAGTCCTGCCTCGGGGTCCCGAAGCTGAACAGCATTTCCAGTATTTCGTCATCAGTAAAGGCGGAAAGGCCGTACTCCATGAACTTGTCACGCATTCGCTGTCTGTGCCCGGCCCCTCTGGCCTGCCAATCTTTTCTCTTCATAAGTACCAGGGCAGTTACTGCCCGTTAAAGATATTTTACTGTGTCTGCTCCCTTACAAGACCATGAGCCTTTCCTATCTTGTAAACCAGGTTCATGAACTGTTTCGGGAGCGGAACGCTCCTCTCTTCCATGAGTATCCCTTTCTCCTTTGCCCTTTTCAGCACATGCCCGCTGCCGTCTTCAAGCCCTTCCTGGTGGTCGCAAAGGAACTGTACACGAAGGGCGTCTGTCAGCGGTATGCGCATGGATTCCATTT
>WFRQ01000173.1 GCA_015486425.1 Deltaproteobacteria bacterium
AGCGAGGTGTTGGCCGCATTTACAATGGCATCCACCTTGAGCGAGGTAATGTCTCCCTGCACAAGTTTTATTTTTTCCATCATATCAGATTATCCTGTCAGGGAGCATTCCCTGTTTGTCCCCCCTTTTCTGTTTTTGTGAAGGCTGTGTGGCTTTTTGAGGCTTGTTCTGCGAGAAAACCTGCATAAAACGTTTGTGAGACATCGTAACAGTTTCAGAACCAGTCTCAAAAAATTACATGGCCGCAGCACGTTATGATACTGGGACAAACGGGGAATGCACCTTCCTGTCACGCTGTTTGCCCCTGAGCTGACTGGCTTCAGGGCAGAAAATATTCCTTCCTACCTGCGTTTTTCCCATGCCTGCCTGCAGGCCTCGATCCCGTCCGGAGGCCTTTTACCTGAAAAGATACGGCGAAGCGGTACATGAATGGGGCTGGTCACAAAAGATACAACAGTTCCGGCAAGGCTCAGCGTATTTATTTTGACACCAAAGTTATCAAATGTTCCCTCAACCTTAATAGGCGTCGCCAGGCTGAAAAACTCCGGTTTTTTGGCCCTTGGCACAGCCATAACATCAAGAGTATGTTCTCTGAAGTTGATACTTGCCGAGCCTTCCACACTCATGTGGGTTGTGTCCATGAACATGACCCTGTCATGCATTATACCCTGTTCCATACCAAAACTTGCCACCACGCAGGTAATTACTGAAGATTGCTCACCGTCCACCTTTTTTGACAGTGCTGAGAGCAGATTTACTGCCCAGAGGTCTATAACGCCGGCATCAAAATTTTTTGGCATGAAGTCAAGGTCAAAATGGCCGTTGCCATTGGCCATAAGGTCATCAAGGCTCGGCGTGGCGGCATCAAGCAGGATATCAAGATTGAGGCGACCTCCCATCCTGGTGTCTGGTTTGAAACGGCGGGCGAGAATACCAACATCAAGTCTGTTGACATTCAATGCAAGGTGGATATCAGATGTGGTATCGGTGGGATAATAGAAAAATTCAAATTTTGAATTTCCATCTGCGAATTTAAGTTCAAGAGGGTCTATACGTAAATGCCCCTTCTGCAGACTGGCTTCAAGATTTCCGCTGCCAAGCAGATCCTGACCGGACATTACCTTTCGGAGTTCCACCTGCAGGCGCGCATCAAATGCCCCGAGTGTTTCATGGGATAACAGGGCTGCCTGTTCAATGAGCTCACCTTTCTGTTTTACTGCATTACCGGCGCTGTCTGATTCCTGTTCCTCAGCGGCAACCGGTTCTTTCTCCGGGCTCCAGTCACCTGTGTCAAAATCATTAATCTGAAGTAGAGGACTCATCAGTCTGACATCAGCGTTTGGCTTTTGCCCTGCCATATTTATCTTCATGGAACCCTGAAGCTCGCTTTGTCCTATCCTTATTACAAGGTTAGAAAGGTCATAGGCCTGTTCATTCATGGCAAATGCGGCTTTAAGGCTGTAAGGCCCCAATGGGGGAAGAGATACACCCATAAGTTCATCCAGCCTGTTCAGTTTTTCTCCCTTGAGATTAAGGCCAAGAGCAATATTTCTCGTGTTTGCAGGCAAGGCAAGACTTCCATTAAAATCGAGAACTGTTCCTGAAGTTTGTATGTTTATGGTAACAGGCAACTGCTTAGGATTTTTGAAATATTTAACCAGTTCCATCCCCCTTACTCTGATACTTATGGGAATTTCCCTGATATCACCATCTATATCCACTGCCACAGGCCTGCCGGGAAGGATACTGACCTTACCTCTGTTAATATCTATAGGCACGCCATCTCCATGGCCAGCGCCCTTGAAAATGTAATGCCCGCCCTTCATGGTAAAGAGCATGTTGGATCTGGTAATTAGCTCGTTCAGGCTCTCGCCACGAAGCTTGAGGCGCAGTATGAATTCGTCTGTGGTGGCATCTATGTCTTCTGCCACCATGAGCCAGCGAAGCAGGCCTCCGATATCCACTGAGGAAAGTGTCATATCAAGGTCAAACCTTGCTTCTCCATTCTTCCTGCCCAGGACGCCAGATGCGGTAAACTGACTGCCTGCAACAATACCTTTGATGGAAAGAGGATACAGACGGCGGGAAGGGTGGAATTCCTGCAGCGCTCCTCCCTTGATGGAGAAATCGTATTTTTTATCCTGGATCCTTCCCTTGAAATCCAGATTAAGAGGCTCACCCTGGCCAGCGCTTCCCTGTAGCTCTTCAATTACAAACACCAGCTTTTTGTCAAGGGCGTTATCACGGTAGCTGAGCCTTATATCCTGAAGTGAAAGAGAGTCAACTGCTTCAAGATCGATCTCATTGGTATCTGCCTGGCTCTTATGCTCCGGCACAGCCCTGGATGTATCAGCCCCTGGTGTTCCAAACTCCCAGTTGTTGCGGCCCTTCTTGTCACTCTCCAGATGCAGGGCTACTCCTTTACAGGTTATCTCTCCAATATCTATTCTTTTGTTTAAAAGGGGGATTATTCCGATCTGTACCCTGACAAGATCAATGGATGCGAAAAGCGGTTCGGACCATCCTTCCGGATTCGCTACCTCTACCCCTGCAATTTCCAGGGTAGGGGAGAGGGTGGGTCG
>WFRQ01000174.1 GCA_015486425.1 Deltaproteobacteria bacterium
AATTGGCTGTGATTTCAATATTGTTGAATCTGCTGTTTATATCAAGTGCCTGTGTCCATGAGCCCAAGTGGTCAACACTCTCTTTTACCTCTGGAATGTCAAAGGGATCGTGGGGAAACAGGGAGTTTGATGCATGGCGCCATATCGGAATGAAGCCCTCACCAAGTCCCGTTGTTTAATAACGAATTTTCATCTCTTGTTCCCTAGGCAGCGGTGCTCGCCACCCCTGTGATCTTTTGGATTCCATCCATCCGATATGCTCTGCCTCGGCTAAGCCTGACAGTTCAAGGTCAAGAAAGGGGTCAAGCCCGCCTTTGACTTTACAATTAACGTCTGCTCAGCGGCGTGGAAAGTTTCTATTTATGGAATTATTGCGGCCAGGAATTTGGCGTAAGCTGCGGAAGAAAATCATCAACCGGCCAACAGGTAATTCCATCAACAAGCAGTTTGTCTGTTCCTCTATAGAGCAATATGGCGCTGGCTTCCGGGAAGTCGACAAGAAACGTTTTCAGTGATCTCAGACTTTTAGGATGAATATATTTTGCATTTTTTACTTCTAACGCGTAGAAATGATCTTCTCCATACAAAACGAAATCAACCTCGGAGCCCCCTCGGGTTCTCCAAAAATACGAGTTCACCTGGCCATCCGAATAATCGCACCATGCTTTAAGATGCTGCAAAATCAGACCTTCCAGGGCCATACCACTGATTTCATCAGGGCTGTCAAGCGGTCCTTTTGGGCGTAAATGATAATAAACACCGGCATCAAATAAATAAAATTTCGGCTGTACTGTCATTGCACGCCTGGCACGTTTGTTAAAAACAGGAAGTTTATATCCCAGTAACAAATCTTCGATAATTGAAAGATAATTTTCAACTACCTTTCGGGAAACGTGACATTCTCTGGCAATATTGCTCAAATTCAAAATACTCCCATGGGAAAAGCTGATGGCCTCCAAAAATCGGGCAAAGGAGCCAATATCTCTCACCAATCCCTCTTCCTTAACCTCTTCCTTCAGATAAAGGGCAATATATGATTCCAGTGTCTTTCCAGGTGTCTTTGCCGTTACTACTAAAGGGATCAAGCCATTTTTAAGAACCGCATCAAGAGAAAAATCACTACCCAGTTCAGCCGCCATAAATGGGTGGAAATGCGTTAGAATAGCACGACCAGCCAGCAGGTTTACGCCTCCACGGCGCAGTTTTCTGGCACTGGAACCGGTTAATATAAATTGATGCGTTTTGTATTCCTCACATAAACTATGAATGCTGTCCAATAGCATTGGCGCCTTTTGGACTTCATCGATAATATAACGTGTTATCCCAGGATTTGCCTTGACGATTTGTTTGATTAATTCCGGTTGGGCAATATGTTTCCTAAATGTACTGTCGTCTAATAAATCTATAAAATAGGCGTTCGGAAATGTTTTTTTTAACCATGTAGATTTCCCTGTACCTCTTGGACCGAAGATAAAAAAATTATCATCAGGGGCGTTAAAAAATCGTTCAACAAATGTTTTCATATTTATTCTCGTCTGATTGACGCACACTTACCCTTCTATGTAAAATTTGAGTCTCAATTTTAACCTTTTCGGGCAAAATTGCAAGCATAAACTATCATGACATGGGGTTTGTCACCCCTGACATGAAAGTCAGCTCAAAACTCAAAGTCGGAAGCTGAAAGCAAACATGGCTTCTTAACCGCCCGCTTCGCTCAAGGACGCCAAGAACGCAAAGAACAACGCCAAGGAACCTTGCTGCATAACTGAGTTTTTAATGGGAAGATAGACCCTTCTGAAAAAGGGCGCATTTGAATCCTACGGAAAGATTCAGGCGGACATCGACCTCTTCTCCTTGATGTAGAGCCATATCAGTGTAATCAGGAAGAGGGGGGCACCTATGCCAGTCATTATCAGGAACCAGTCAAGGTGGCCGAAGGCTGCAAGAATCACAACAAGGTATATGAAATCCCTTCTGGACAGGAAATCAGCCGCACGGATGACTCCGCTTTTTTCTTTTGAAGCTGAAACAGAGGTGTACATGGGGCCTTCATCTGTCTTGTTCAGCATGGTCCTGTAGTAAACCAGTCCGGCAGAGCCCAGGGTGGAAATCACCGCAAGCCAGGCAAGCACTATGGGTACGGCCCCGCCAGTCCTGTTGTACCATTCCTGACCTATGGCCCAGAAGATGGCAGAGTGCACTATGTTATCTCCCCAGAAATCAAGGATTCCACCAAACCTGCTCTCCATGAATTTGATGCGTGCTATCTCGCCATCGCAACCGTCAAGAATGGAATGCGTCAGGAAGAGCAGGGCGCCTGCCACCTGCCATACACCTCCGTGATATATCAGGGCTGCACCGGCAATGCCGATGAGCACGCTGATTATGGTCATCTGGTTTGGTGTAATAGCTGTGTTTACAAGGTGCCTGGATAAGGCAAGGGAGATTCTACGTTCAACGTGCCGGGACATGAAACCTTCGGTATCCTTGATAAGACTCTTGAACATCTGACGTTCTACACCCGGAATGTCAGCCTCATCACATACGTCGAAAATGTGTCCGTCTGTCATGTGTATTTCTTCACTGTCATTGCCCCTTGCCGTGTCCTGCAGCGCCTGATCAAAACTGTTTTCCCTGAGGAAAAATGTGGAGATGTAGGAAAAATGGGGTGCTGAACAGACAAATATAACCGGATGATTAAATACAGTGTACTGTTTTCCCTGTTCTATACTGGCGCAAAGTTCCCGGAGGAACTGAACATCAGGAAGGAAGCCTGCCTTGAGTACAACGCATATGGGGCATTGGATATCTGCAAGTTCCCGTTCTGTGGAAATAACAATGGCGCCGGATGCCGCCGCCTCAAGGCTTTCAGGGTGTGATGAGATGACAAAGACACCGCCTGTAATTCCAGCCTTTCTAGCAGTGCGGCAAAGCCGCTCAAGCAGGGTCAGGCCTGCTATTCTGCGACTCATGGCCTGCTCCATGCCCTCTGCAGGTATAATCAGGCAGCAGCCGGCACCGTTCTTCATGCGGCACTCCCGGTAGATGGCGGCGTAATGGTCTTTCTGCAGCCTTCAGTGCTTGACACGCCGCAGGTTTCCATCATTGCCTGGCACCATCCTGCCTCAATGAAGTTTCGTGCTGCACGTTCCGGATCCCTTATCTCTGAGACAAAATTTTCTATCACCTCTCCGTACCATTCCGGGTGGTGTGACCCCTGGGACAGGGCTTCAGGAAACTGTATTTCACGGCTGCCCCGTGGTGCTTCAAGCATTATGGTGTCGTCATCTACAAGTATGCTGCCTTTCTCTCCCTGTATCCTTACCCTGTTGCTTCTGTCATCTCCTGCCCATGTAAAAAAAAGCCTTGCCTCGGCATTTTCATAACCCACAAGGGCCTCGGCTGTATCTTCAAGAGGGATATCTGTGTATTTCCGGTTCTCAAGGCTGCATTCAACCCATAGCGGGTTCTGCCCGACCCACTTGTTAATCATGTAAAAGGCATGCCATCCATGGTCAACAAGGATGCCACCACCTGCCATGTCAGGATCAATACGCCAGTTGTCATCAACTCCTGTCTCTCCTGCAGCAATTGAGGGACGGGTGCGTATGACAGTGTATTCTATTTTCCGCACCTTACCTACTGCGTCGGATGCAAGCAGCCTGTCTGTTTCCTTGAATATGGGTGCGTATTGCCAGTTGTGAACCGTGTGCACCACGCATGCCTTTTCTCTGCTGAGAGAGGCAATTGCTTCATAATCGCTGCCTTTCAGTACCAGAGGTTTTTCACATAACACATGCCTGCCGTGGTCCAGTGCCTTCAGGATGTTTGACGCGTGTGTGCCAGGTGGAGTTGCAATATCTACAAAGTCTACCTCTTCCATGGAAAGAAGTTTGTCCATGTCGCTGTAAAAAGCGGCTTCAGGCATAATTGCCAGGCATTTTTCTGCAGCCTGGGGCATAACATCCATGACCGCAGTTATTACAGTGTCGCTGTTTCTGCTGTATCCTGGAAGATGGCCATTTACGGCTATGTTACCAAAACCTATGATAGCGCCCTTAAGAGGCATAAGAATCTCTCTCCCTTCATGTTCACGGCATACGGAAAATAATGGTAACTTCTCAATAAGTCCATGCAAATTCTTCTGTATCTGCTTACCGGGTGCTGCAGATGCAAGGCGGAGGGGGCGAAGGCGTACTTCCTGTACTTAGGGGCTGTCCAAAAATAATTTGCCGATTTCGCATCTCATCTTCAGGCCATCCTGAGCTGAACTTCAATCACAAAATCCTCGACGTAGCCCGGCTACGCCTGCGGTTTCGCTCAATCAGTTCAACTCAGCCTGACCCAAATCTGAGCGCGCCATCATCCAACTTATTTTTGGACAGCCCCTTAGAGCCCCCGACAACGCAGCAGATGCGGTACCCCCTGAGCAGATACCATATAAATTCATTTTGTAACTACCAGCCTTGGATCAAAAGAAAATTCCTCAATTTTTGCTATACTCACATATTGCATGTCGTTGTGTAAGGGGTTGATTAGTATATTTACCTCCTGAGCAAGTACAGCCGAGGGGACTTCAAGGAGTAAAGACGATTTTGATTTTAACCAGTCTGTCCCGATTGAA
>WFRQ01000175.1 GCA_015486425.1 Deltaproteobacteria bacterium
GATAATACCGTAGGGACGCAGATCAAAATGATTGCGGATCAGCTCCACTATCTTCTCATCTGAAACCCTGCCTGTACCAAATGTCTCAACAGAAATGGATGTGGGCTCTGCCACACCGATGGCATAGGAGACCTGTATCTCGCAACGGTCCGCAAGGCCCGCGGCTACAATATTTTTGGCCACGTACCGGCCTGCATAGGCTGCGGAACGATCCACCTTGGACGGGTCTTTGCCGGAAAACGCGCCGCCGCCATGACGGGCCGCACCGCCGTATGTATCCACTATAATCTTTCTGCCTGTTACTCCGCAGTCGCCGACAGGGCCGCCGATAACAAAACTGCCTGTGGGGTTAATGTGATACTTGGTGTCCTTGTGGAGCCACTTTTCCGGGAGTACGGGTTTGATAATATTTTCCATCACAGCGTCCCTGAGCTTGTCGTACTCAATATCCGGATCGTGCTGCGTTGACAGTACCACCGCATCTATGGCCACTACCTGTCCATCTTCATAACGCAGTGTAACCTGGCTCTTGGCATCAGGACGCAGCCAGGACAGCACATTGCTTCGCCGCATTTCGCTCTGTCTCTGTACAAGCAGGTGCGCATATTTAATGGCCGCCGGCATTAAGACATCTGTCTCATTTGTGGCATAGCCAAACATCATGCCCTGGTCTCCTGCCCCCTGCTCCTCTCGTACAATACGATCAACACCCTGGGCGATATCACTGGACTGTTTGCCGATAAGGGACATGATGGCACATGTTGAACCGTCAAAACCTACCCTGGAGCTGGTATAGCCGATGTCACAAATCACTTCCCGGACGAGCTGATCAAGGTCAACCCATGCCTCAGTAGTAATTTCACCGGCCACTATTGCCACGCCTGTCTTGATAAGGGTCTCACAGGCTACACGGGCATTTTCCGGATGAGGGTCCTTGGTCAATATGGCATCGAGAACAGCATCAGAAATCTGGTCTGCCATCTTATCTGGATGTCCCTCGGAAACTGATTCAGAGGTAAAGAGATAGCTGGACATAATAGGGTAATTCCTCCTGAAAAACCTGCCTTATAGCAGGTTGAATTTTAAACATAAGGTATCTGCCCATGGGGTACCGCATCTGCTGCGTTGTCGGGGACTCGAAGTACGGAAAGTACGCCTTCGCCCCCTCCGCCTTGCATCTGCAGCACCCCCTGAGCAGATACGTGTCAATAAAAAATTGTTGTGTGAAAAGCGACTTTCCGTTATGGGCATTCATCCTGGAGTGGGGTGAGTAATTACAACATAAGCTTAGTGTTTCAAACTCTGCTGCGTATAAAACTTCAGTGCAGCAAACCATTAAAGACGAAACTTCAACCACAAAGCACTGTCTGAACCGGATGTGCTCGCCTTGGTGCTTCATCCATGGCTTCTTTACTGGATTTCACGTCTTCTGATGATTTACAGTGAACACTGCAGAAAAAAGAGAGCTGGTACCGTCAGTATCACGCAGTCAGAATCAGACATGCAGAACACCTGGCGGAGAGGGTGGGATTCGAACCCACGGTACACCTTTCAGCGCACACTCACTTAGCAGGCGAGCACCTTCAGCCTCTCGGTCACCTCTCCGCAGCATACTGAAAAATCTTAAATCTATTAATTTTACCGTGCAGCGTACAGGGCTTTCGCCTGTACTTTTCATACCCGGTATATCTGCACCGAATGGACGGTGCATGACGAAAATCTGGTCACAAACGCCATGCTGTCTGCAAAACCCTTCCTGATACCCGCATGTCCACAAAAGCAGACTATAAAAACTGGCGGAGGGAGTAGGATTCGAACCCACGGAGCTTTCGCTCAACGGTTTTCAAGACCGCCGCCTTCAACCACTCGGCCATCCCTCCGCGGAAAAATCAGGCGCAAGACCCGAAAAAGCGTGTTTTCAGCACAGTGGCGCTTGAAGCAGTCATTATATAGCAATGGAGCCTGAGAATTGCAACATGAAATTTTCAGCTCACACCTTGTATTGAGTATTTGTGGGATTTAGTGCAAATCTGCGAGTATCTGCAGCACCCCTAAGCAGATACGTGCCAAGCAAAAAAAGTAACAAGACATATCTTCACTCTTTGTACACTTTTCTGTAACTGCTCACCCCCCCTCACGGAAAGTCGCTTTTCACACAACCATTTTTTTTGATAAGTATCTGCTCACAGGGTACTGCAGATGCAAGGCGGAGGGGGCGAAGGCGTACTCCCTGTACTTCGAGTCCCCGACAACGAAGCAGATGCGGTGCCCTGTGAACAGATACACTTTTCTTGCCTATTTATGCTGTTGCATGTATAAGTTTTATGCATGTATGCAGGCAACTCTTCAAAAATAGAAAACAAAATAGAGGCTTGTACCATAAGAGAAGAAATACAGGAACGGGAAAGGACCTCTCTGCGCCCGGAGGCATGTCTGAGTTCTGAGACACGCGGCAGAAAACATCCCATAGTGCCATGCAGCATACGCACTCCCTTTCAGAGGGACAGGGACAGGATAGTCTATTCAAAATCCTTCAGAAGGCTCAAACACAAGACCCAGGTCTTTCTCTCTCCCATGGGTGACCACTATCGGACCAGGCTCACCCATACCCTTGAAGTGGCCGAAATAGCAAGGACAATCGCCAGGGCTCTCAGGCTGAACGAGGACCTTACCGAGGCAGTTGCCATGGGACACGATCTGGGCCATACACCCTTTGGCCATGCAGGTGAGACCATTCTCAATGAAATAGTGCCTGGCGGCTTTTCACACTGCCGCCAGAGCCTGCGTGTGGTGGACCTGCTTGAAAACGCAGGCAAGGGTCTGAACCTGACATGGGAGGTGAGGGACGGAATTCTCAAACACTCAAAGGGTTTTGGCGACATAATCCCAAAGACACCGGGCCAGAGTGCCAGCACCCTTGAGGGAAAGATAGTCAGGATTGCTGATGTCATAGCGTATCTGAGTCACGACCTTGACGATGCCATCCGAAGCAAGGTCATTTCGCGCTCTGACGTGCCTGTTGAGTGCACAAGAGTGCTGGGAGACACACATGGCAGCCGCATCTCCCACATGATAAAGGATGTCATAACCTTCAGCACACAGAAACAGCATAAATCAGGACTTAACCTTGATATCAGCCCGCGCATGCTTGACACCATGATGCAGCTTCGAAAATTCCTCTACGACAACGTTTACAGGGCACCACAGGTCCACAAGGAGTTTGAAAAGGCGCGGAAGATACTCTATGACCTCTACATGTACTTCATAAAGGATGCAGACGCCTTTGCAAGGGAAAAGGCCATGCTCTTTGAAGAAAAAATAAAACTCAGGGAAAAGGACACGCCATACGAAAGAATGGTCTGTGATTTTATAGCAGGAATGACGGACCGCTACGCCCTGAACCTCTACACCAAGATTTTCATGCCCTCCTCACTGGTTTAAACCGGGAGCATTCCCTGTTTTTGTCCCTCCTTTTCTATTATCGCGAAGGTTGTTTGGCTTTTTGAGGCTTGTTCTGATTTCTGTTCGTGATATCTGGATCAAGGTACAAGGATACGCAAAGACTGAACCTGCTGCGACGTAGTGAACCGCCCCTTTTGCGCCTGCCTGCCGCAGGCAGGGCCCCGCACGCTGGGTGGTATGCAAAGGTCGGGGGGGAGGGAAACCCCGCCTTTACCCGATTATGCCTTTATTGTTTGATATATTTGTCAATCTTCAGTGAGCCGTGGAAGACACCAAGAATTTCTACAACATTGTACTTGATTATATAGGCAATCCTGTAATGCCCATAGAGAAGTATCCTAATTTCTCCATCTGGTTCATCTCGGTATTTGTAGCCAATCTTGGGGAATCTTTTAAGAATTTGTGCTTTTTCATATATTCCCTCCACGACGTTTTGAGCAGCTACCGGGTTATCTTCTGATATGTAATCATAAATATCTTGAAGCCACCTTACAGATTCTTCTGTCCATCTTATTTCTGCCATGCGCCTATCCTGCGCTTCATTTCTTCGTTTGAAATAGTTTTTCCTTCTCTTGAGTCCTTTAGCCCACGAGCAATCGTTTGCTCAAAGGCTAACTCCCTAAGAATTTCCTCATAAGTCGCATCTTCAGGCTGACTCTTGATCACTTCAGACATTCTTTCTTTAACAGCAGACATATTTCACCTCTTTATCATTCTGGCATATCGGCGCGTGCGAGCATAGCTCAACTCTGCTCCGATAAGACAAACCGCGGTATGTTCTATTGTTTAAGCTCACCTGCCGCGTTGGAGTGCAGCGCTTTGTTGGACGAAACTGCTATCGCGGCAGGCATTCCAGCCCTTTCCTGTTTTTGCATAATAGGCTGATTCCATTTCTTTTTTGTAATGAAAAGGTAACTTCATCAATAAGTCCGTGCAAATTCACCTGCAAACGGGGATAGCTCCCTTTAACCCCGGGAGCATTCATGCAGTAGACAGCGGCACAGCCAGCCGGTTAACCAGCAGCACTTCCGAAAGTTGACTCATCGGGGGCCACCACGCCCTCAGGCATGCTGCCCACCTTTTCGCCACCGAGGCAGTATCCGCCGTCAAGCCTCAGGACAGAACCTGTAAGAAAACCCGCCTCAAGGACAAGAAACCTGACAGCCGAGGCCGCCTCTTCCACCCTGCCGGTACGGCCCAGCAGTGTATGATCCAGGATATCTTCTCTCTCCTGTTCCGTAAGGACGCCCCAGCCCCTTGTCCCCGGGCCATGGCGCGTATCAAAAAAACCGAGCTGAACCTCATTTACACGCACCTCAGGTGCACCTTCCCTTGCCCACTGTTCAGTCATAGAGGATACAGCCCTGTTGGCAAGGCTGTAGCAGTCATTGAAAACCAGGGATGCCGGGCCACTTCTTCCAACAACACCGGCAATGGAAGAGATATTTACCACTGAAGAGCCTAGCTGTTTCTTCAGAAAAGGCAGGGCCTGACGAAAGAGCTTCCACTTGGCAGTAACAGTTGTATTGAACTCAAGGTTCCACTGCTCCGGTACATATCTGCCGTGTACCGCAGGCCAGCCTCCCCGTTCAATATTGTTTATCAGTATATCTATCCTGCCAAATTGCTCCATGGCGGCCTCAACCACCTTCTGTGCTCCATCATCAGCAGTAAGGTCCACATTGACAGCCATAAAATCCGCAGGATAATGACGCATGGCCTGCTCCATGGCTGGCAGGCTCTCAAGCCAGTCATAGTATGTAAGGCAGCACCTTATGCCGCATGAGGCCAGAGTCTTTGCGATTTCAAGCCCTATTCCTCTGATGGCGCCGGTGACTATGGCCACCCTGTACTCTCTGTCTCCACTGTCCGCAGAACTCATTTCTCTTGTATCCTGTGCCATTTTGTTTATATTGCAGTTGGAAATCAGATCCTGCATTGAGCGTTACAGAATATGGGAATTCCTCTTTCGCGGATACACAGCAAATCCCGCAATCGCTCAAATCAGTCAAATATAACCTATAAAGAAGGAAAACCATGCTCGAACAAAACACACCAGGCCATCAGCCAATCGTACCAGTAAAATTAGACCTTGACAGCACAATCTGCTTTGCCTGCGACAAGGAGCTTGTGTGTTTTACCAAGTGCTGCAGGAGCAATGAAATTATCCTCACACCTGCAGATATTATCAGGCTGAAGCACCATTTCAACCTGCCCTCTGATGAATTTCTGAGACGCTACACTATTCCCGGCACACTGCAGCCAACAGAACTCCCCATACCTGTCATCAAACTTGAAGAGGAAAGAGACAACGCCTGCCCGTTTCTCGGAGATGACGGCTGCACGGTCTACGAAGACAGGCCCGTAGCGTGCAGATACTATCCGGTTGCCGCAGGTCTGTTCCATAACCAGGACATAGAAGACAATGAGACCTTTTTCGCAATGATCAACGAGCCGATTTGTCACGGTCACGGGCTTGGCACTGATATCACCGTAAGGCAGTGGCGGAAGGATCAGGGCGTGGAGCCCTATGATGAGATAAACGCGCCATGGGTGGACATTGTTCTTAAACGCAAATCCATGGGGCCTTTTGTAAACATAGATGACAAGACCCTGAAGATGTTTTTCATGTCCTCCTATGATCTTGATGCCTTCAGGCGTTTTGTATTTTTCAGCCCGTTTCTCTCAATCTATGAAGTTGATGAAGACCGCGCAGAGAAGATGAAAACCGATGATTACGCTCTGTTCGATTTCGCCATGGACTGGCTCAAAACCACGCTCTACGGTGAAGGACTGATAACAATCAGGGAACAGGTAGCGCCTGCCGATACCATTGAGGTTGACTGAAACTCTTATGCTGCCATTAAAACACATTCTGCAGAAAAACGTCTGTGACAGGGGCCTCATTCCGGCCCCTTAACTGCTCCCCCCTCCAGGATGAATTCCCATAACGGAAAGTCGCTTTTCACACAACAACTTGACACGTATCTGCTCAGGGGGTGCTGCAGATGCAAGGCGGAGGGGGCGGAGGCGTACTTCCCGTACTTCGAGCCCTTGACAACGCAGCAGATGCGGTACCCCATGAGCAGATACCTTTATTTTTTCATGCGCCCCCACACTGCAAAATGCCTGTCACTCACCACTTCCAGTTTTAAAAAATCCAGACCTGCTTCTGAAAGCTGCTGTTTTACCTCCTCTGGCCTGTAGGCTGCCAGCAGGGAGTTGTAGAAGTCTGTCTTAAGCACCTCTGCCTCGTCTCCGCAGTACATTTCAACCAGCCTTGCGGCATCCTCAACAGAGGCAGGGCGGATAAGGTCCATTAAAAAAACCGGGGC
>WFRQ01000176.1 GCA_015486425.1 Deltaproteobacteria bacterium
CACTAACGTGCCCTTTTCCTTGTCAAACCTGACTGTACTTGCGTCAGGAACCTGTTTTATGCAGACAGCTATTTTCATGAATTTATTATGTTTTTTTACCGGACGCTCCGGCTCTGTGCATGGATGGTCAAAACTATCATACTTAAGGGTTTACAGGCCCCCCTGTCATGAAAGTTTAATGCGCCTTTGCATATTCCTTGTTCAGCGCCTGGCCGATTACGTTTCTCTGTATCTGGTTGGTGCCCTCGTAAATCTGAAGAATCTTGGCATCGCGCATCATCTTCTCAACCGGATAATCCTGCATATAACCATAACCGCCAAGAATCTGAACCGCATCAGTTGTAACCTTCATGGCCACATCAGTGGGAAAGAGCTTGGCCATTGCCGAAAGTTTTGAAAAATTCTTTTCACCAGCATCAATGGTCCGGGCAACAGCATACACCAGGGCCCTTGAGGCCTCTATTGAGGTAGCCATGTCAGCCAGCATGTGCTGAATGGCCTGGAATGATATGATGGGCTGACCGAACTGAACACGCTGCCTGGCATATTTTACAGCTTCATCAAGAGCAGCCTGTGCAAGCCCCACGCCTATGGCCCCGATGCCAGGCCTTGCGAGATCAAGGGTTCGCATTGCAATTATAAAGCCCTGTCCCCTGCGACCGAGTATCCTGTCTTTGGGGATGCGGCAGTCATTGAACACCAGTTCTCTGGTGGATGAGGCCCTTAGCCCCATCTTTTTCTCCTTCTTGCCGAAGCTGAAACCTTCATCGCCCTTCTCAACTATAAAAGCAGTTGCCCCTCGCGCGCCCTTATGTCTGTCTGTCATGGCAATGATGGTATAGACCTCTGCCTCGCCGCCACTGGTAATCCATTGCTTTGTGCCGTTCAGCACCCAGTGATCCCCGTCTTCCACTGCAGTACACTGAATACCAGCAGCATCACTTCCGGCATTGGCCTCGGTAAGTCCGAATGCCACAAGCTTCTTTCCGACTGCTATATCAGGCAGATAGTGTGACTTCTGCTCATCAGTCCCGAAAAGCAGTATGGGATAGCCGCCCAGGGCGCTGGCAGCATAGGTGGTGGTGATGGCAATACAACCCATGGCAAGCTGCTCCACAGCAAGACAGTTTTCCATTGCACCGCCTCCAAGCCCGCCATATTCCTCAGGGATATACAGACTGAACAAATCAGCCTGTGCCATATCCTTCATTATATCCCAGGGAAACTCTTCCTTTTTGTCAAGCTCAGCCCTGACGGGAATTATCTTTTCCTCAGTGATCTGACGAGTCAGATCCACTATCATCTGCTGCTCTTCAGTGAGAAAGTAGTTGACCTTTGACATTCAAATATCTCTCTTTCAGCTACTGTTTACAGAAAAACGGCCATGCCCGCCATTCGGGCCTGATAAAAATCTCCAACAACAACACACATACCAGATTCAAGAAAAATACTGGCATTTCAATATAAACTTTCATGCTGCACCGCTCAGCCTGTGCAACACACCTTTCATAAAAAAATCAAGCAAAGGCCCGTTGTATTATCACGGCTGCCCCCATTGCCGGGGCGAGCACAATGAACTATGCAAATACGCTTTCGCTTCTTATCAAATTGTTCTCTTCAGGAAGCGGGGAAGCTGGAGCTTCCAGTTTATAATTCCCAGACAGGAGTTTGGGAACAAGCCAATAATAGCTTCTTTTACTTTGAGCCTTGAGCCTTCAGCTTTCAGCTATTTTCGGATAAAAGATGGAGTGCAAATACAGGCACGCCACCGTGCGTGATACCCGCCAGCACCGCGGCCTACCACTCCATTGCCACTGCTCCCCAGGTAAACCCGCCCCCAAAGGAAACCATGAGCAGATTCATGCCCGGCTTCAGACGGCCTGAACGATTTGCCTCATCAAGCGCAATGGGAATACTTGCCGCCGAGGTATTACCATACTTGTGAATATTGATAAAGACTTTCTCCTCTGGAAGCCCAAGCCTCTCCCTCAGATAATCGAGGATACGCATATTTGCCTGGTGACATATGAGAAGATCAACATCATCTGAAGTCCAGCCGTTTGTCTTGATAGCCTCCCAGGTAACTGCCTCAAGAGCACGGACAGCATTTTTGAACACATCACGCCCACTCATCTCAATATACTGCCACCCCTTGTCAAGTATCTCAGGCGTTATAGGACAGGCGGTTCCAAGGGCCTTAATGGTCAAAAATTCCCAGAGTCTGCCATCGGCGTGCAGATGAGTTGAGAGTATGCCGCGTCTATCACGTGTTCCAGTGACAACCGCTGCACCGGCTCCGTCTCCAAACAACACGCATGTGGTCCTGTCCTCCCAGTTTACGCGGCGGGAAAGCACCTCGCTGCCAATGACGAGAACCTTCATTTTGCGGTTATCCCGCACAAATTTATCCGCCACGGCAAGACCGTAAAGAAAACCTGAACACGTAGCTGAAAGATCAAACGCCCCTGCCTTAAGGGCCCCAAGTTCCTTTTGAACAAGACAGGCCACCGAGGGCATGGGCATATCAGGCGTCAGTGTGCCCACAATTATAAGATCAAGCTCGGAAGGCCTTACCCCTGCCATGTTAAGAGCATGCTCAGATGCCTTTACTGCAAGGTAGGAGTTGGGTTCATTGTCTGAGGCTATATATCTCTGCCTGATGCCGGTGCGGGTGCGTATCCACTCATCTGTTGTGTCAATCTCAGCCTCAAGGTCCTGGTTTGTCACCACCCTGGAGGGAAGGTATGACCCTGTTCCAATTATAACAGCATTATTTGCCATTGTGCTTCAAATTTTCTTACTCTGCCCAACTGGCAGAATCTCTGAGCCATGGAAACCACATGAGACTGCCTGCATCTCTTGTGGACAGCTTTTAAGCCCGCAGGCCGCCTGCTTTACAAAGAACTTCATCATGGATGGACCGGCAAAGAATACATGGCTCATACAAGACGCAGAAGGTCCTGCCTCTTGGCCAGGGACCCCGCAAGTTTTGTGGCAAGCTTGATGTCAACCAGGTCCTGAGCAGATATAATAGCGTTTTTAAGGGCCTTGGAAGGTGACATGCCATGACATATCAAGGCGATGCCATTTATGCCAAGCAGCGGAGCGCCACCATACTCAGCATAATCAACCCGCTTCTGAAACCTCTTGAAGGCTGTTTTGGCAAGTGTATAACCAAGCGTGGCCATGATACTGCCCTGTATCTCATTCCTGAGCATTGTAAGGACTGCCTCGCCAAGCCCCTCGCTCAGCTTAAGGCATATATTACCTACAAAACCGTCACAGACAATTACATCCACATCACCCCTGAAAAGATCACGCCCCTCCACGTTGCCAACAAAGTTGAGATCGCTTGCTGAAAGCAGATCATAGGCCTTTTTCACCTGCTGATTGCCCTTGGAATCCTCCTCACCTATACTCATGAGGCCAACCCTTGGATTTGGATTTTTCAGGCACTCCCTGTAGTAAACAGAGGCCATAATGGCAAACTGAAGAAGGTGCAGAGGCTTGCAATCCACATTGGCCCCTACATCAATAAGCACAAGGGGCTCCTGAAGAGTGGGCATAAGGGTACAGATGGCAGGCCTTACCCCCTTGATCCTGCCAAGGGTAAACATGGCTGTTGCAAGGGTGGCGCCTGAATTACCGGCGCTTACCACTGAATGGGCCCGGCCTTCCTTTACCAGGTTGAATGCTACCTGTATGGACGAGTCTTTTTTGCGACGCATGGCATCCGCAGGAGACTCACCCATTTCAACCACCTGTGAGGAAGGATAAACAGACAGAGGAAGCCCCTCCCCGCCGAGACGCCTCAGATCAGCAAGAAGCTGCTCTTCACGGCCTACGAGAATAGATTCCACCCCCCGCTCTCTTGCTGCGGCAATGGCCCCTTCCACTATTATTCCGGAGCCACGATCCCCTCCCATTGCGTCAACGGCTACAGGCATGATGGACGATTCCGGTTAGATTTCTTCCTTCTTATCAAAGACCCGGCCCTTATAGGTTCCACAGTGAGGGCACACCCTGTGAGGGGGCTTTTTCTCCATGCACTGCGGACAGGTTGAAAGTGCAGGCGCTGAAAGTGCATCATGTGATCGCCTGTTCCCCCTGCGGGAACGGGATATTTTTCTCTTGGGTACAGCCATTTTTTAAATCCTCCAGAAATTCACTATACAGAAGCAGTCGTAGCGGCAGCTCCTGTGGATATTTACTGTAACTGATAGACTGAGCGTTTCAAAAGTATCTCACAGCTCAGCCGCTTACCTTAAAGCCCTTGAGCACTGCAAAAGGACTGGTGTCATCAACGGTCTCACAGCAGCATTCTTCCCGGTTCAGGTCCCTGCCGCAGCCAGGGCACAGCCCTCTGCAATCGCTTGAACACAGGACCTTCAAAGGCACCTGTAACAGCAGTTGCTCTCTGAAAATCTCGTCAAGCCGTATGATACCGTGCCGGAAATTCCATATATCAAGGTCGTCAGCCCCGAGGCTCACCTCGCGGAGCTCTTGAGTATCATCATCTTCATGAGGCTGCAGCAGATAATAGAAATCCTTTTCTATCTCTTCACTGCACTGGCCGAGACACCGGTGGCACCTTAATAACAGAACGCCTCTTATTTTACCACTTAAATGTATATTCCTTCCTTCACGGAAAAAATCAGCCTGTGCATAAAGCGGGCCGCCAATGCCTATATCTTCAGGGAGATCAGCATCAAAGCCCCTGCATGAAGCCGTATCATCAAAGGTAAGATGCAGTCCATCTTCCCTGATATCTTCAATATTTATATTAAAATCGGATTCTGACATTATCATTCAGGAAGCAGTTACCAGCCCCCTGTTCCATGCATGAGACCACATCCACGCTGTTGGCGTATCAGGTACGCAAAACCGCCTCTGTCGCGAAGATTTCTGCGCCGGACAGTATCACCAGGGCAAACAGGCAGAAAACGGCCACGACATCAGATGTCGTTTCATGGTTATTTTTCATGAACCCTGCAATATATATGGAGTTTAAACCTTGTCAAGCAGATGAAGAGTAGAATCATCTTTTATTGCTTCCTGATTTGAGCGATGGTTCGGATTTGCCGCATATCCGCCAAAAATGATTTTCCACATTATTGAAACGCTCAACTCAGGTGCTGTTCAGATGAGGCAGTAAGCCGCGCAACAAGGATGCCTATCTCATAAAGGAGGTAAAGTGGAATGCCCATGAGGCTCATGTTCACCACATCAGGAGTTGGCGTGAGGATGGCGGCCAGTATGGCAATTATAAGAATTGCATACCGTCTGTAGCGGCTGAACGTAAGGTGGCTGCACATCCTGAGTCTGCACAATACTGTCATGAACAGGGGAAGTTCAAAGACCAGCCCGAAACCAAGCAGAAAAAAACCGGTAAAACTTACGAATTTGGAAAGTGCGATGACTGGCTTGATCTCCTGCGACTGGTAGCCAAGGAGAAAATTCATACCAAAGGGAAGGGTGATAAAAAAACAGAAAAGGGCACCGGAATAAAAAAGAATCAGGCCTGCAGCAGCAAACCCCAGTACAAACCGCCTTGAAAGCCCGAATACTGCCTTAAGACCCTGGGCCAGCCGCCATGATATCCAGGGCATCATTATAAGTATGGCACACACGGCGGATATTTTCAGCAGCCCGGTCATGGGCTCCACCACACCGAAAAATACCAGTTTCTGACCAAGATAGTTCTGCAGAAGCCCCAGGATATCTGGTGCAAACCAGAAAATGCCCACGGTAAGCCCTGCGAACATTATGACCATCTCAAGGATAAACCTCCTGAGATAGACAAGAAACAGGACAATTTTCTGCGCTGGAGTCGTTTCCACCTTGATAAATCTATGAAATTTCTGGATTGAGCAGTTGTCGGATTGGCTGTATATCCGCGAAAGAAGAATTCCCGTTACAGTCGTCTGCAGACATGACAGCCCGCTTACACGAGATTTCTGCTGGCATACTCAATGGCATTCCTGAAAAACCTGAGCCCGGCCCCCTCTTCAGGAAGCTCCTGTCTGGTCCACCTGGGATGATTTGTTCTGTGATGAAATGCCTCTGGATGAGGCATGAGCCCCATCAGCCTGCCTGTAGGATCGCACAGCCCTGCTATGGCAAGCTCAGAGCCATTGGGATTCCAGGGATATTCGTCTGTTACCTCCCCGGTTTCAGGATGCACATACTGCATGGCAACAAGTCTTTCACCCTCAAGCCGTGTGCGGACCCCTTCATCCATGGAAACCAGCTTTCCTTCTCCATGTCTTACAGGAAGTTCAATGACATCCATTCCCTGCGTAAAAATACAGGGGGAATCCTGTGATATCCGGCATGTAACCCACCGGTCCTCAAACCTTCCGCTGTCATTATATATAAGACTGACACTCCTGGTCTGGTAATCCCTGTCAAAACCAGGCAGCAGCCCTGTCTTCACCATAAGCTGAAATCCATTGCACACCCCGAGCACCAGGCCCCCGGCCTTTACAAACTCAAGAAGCTGATCCATGAGTTTCTGACCACTTTCCCTTACTCGGGCATAACGCAGCCTGTGGGCCCCTGCCTGGGCTGCGCCGAGATTGTCTCCGTCAAGGAAGCCGCCTGGAAGGTTAAGAAAGTGATAATCCGTAAACTTTACCTTGCCTTCAACGAGATCACTAAGATGCACAATATCCACATGTTCAGCACCTGCCAGCCTGCATGCTGCAGCCATCTCAATCTCACAGTTTGTCCCGTATCCGGTTGTAACAATAACTCTAACTTTTGAAGCCATAAACCGCTCCCTGCCGGTGAATTTACAGTTGAATGTGATATAAAAAAGTGGCTAATGTATAACCTTTTAAAACAGAAAAGTACAGGGGGACAATTGGAAGTTACAGGTTCAGGTTATAACTTGCTGAATCTATGCATTTCCCAAAATGCTCCCATATTCAGGAGAGGTACTGCCATGAACGATTATACGGAAAACACAGAAATTCTCATAGTTATCACTACAATGGACAGCAGAGAAGAGGCATTGCAAACAGGAAAAGCCATGGTGGAGAAACGGCTTGCGGCATGCGCACAGATCAGCGGCCCCATTGAAAGCCATTTCTGGTGGGATGGCAGGCTGGACAAGGCTGAAGAGTGGCAGTGCAGAATGAAGACCACAAAAGAAAAATATCCTGAGCTGGAACAGGCAATTAGAGAAGCACACTCCTATGACGTTCCGCAGATTGTGGCTGTCCCTGTATATGCCGCACTGGAATCATTTACAAAATGGGTGATGCAGGAAACAGAATCAGCCACAAGCTGAAATCTGAGCGCGCTATCATCCAACTTTTTTTGGGACAGCCCCTAAGGTTCCAAACGAACCCCTGGAAGCCCTTTTTCCACATGTCCCACAGGGGCCACTTCAACCAGCCCCCTCTGAAGAAGAGCGGTGATATATGCATCAGCCCTGTCCTCAGGTACTGACACAAGAAGCCCGCCAGATGTCTGCGCGTCAAAGAGAATATCAAGCAGAAACCTGTCAATGCCGGGGAGTGTCTCTACAAGACGACCACAGTACCTGCGCACCTCATAATCGCCCTCAGGGATAAAGCCCTGTCTCATGAATTCAAGGGCCTCCCTGATAACAGGTACCCTGCCTGCGCTGAATACAAGGCGGCACCTGCCTGCCTCTGCCATCTCAAGACCATGCCCCACAAGGCCGAAGCCTGTTATGTCTGTGGCGGCATTCACACCAACCTCAAGCATCGCCTCAGATGCCTCACGGTTCAGGGCCTTCATAACACCGATCATCCTTGAAACAAGCTCATCAGGGAGCAGCCCTGCCTTGTGAGCTGTGGCTAGCACACCTGTTCCAAGCGGCTTGGTAAGCACCAGGACATCATCAGGCAGAGCACCTGCATTGGAGATAAATTTTTCAGGATGCACAAGACCGGTTACGGAAAGTCCATATTTGGGTTCAGGGTCCTCCACGCTGTGGCCGCCTACAAGCACTGCTCCTGCTTCATGAATCTTGTCTATTCCCCCCCTGAGTATGTCACCAAGCACGTCAGGCTTCTCGTCCTTTATGGGGAAACAGACGATATTCATGGCTGTAAGCGGGCGCGCCCCCATGGCATAGATATCGCTCAGTGAGTTGGCTGCAGCTATCTGACCGAATTCATAGGGATCATCCACAACAGGAGTGAAAAAATCAACAGACTGGACAATTGCCGTATCGTCAGAGAGTCTGTAGATACCGGCATCAGATGCGGTTTCAAGCCCTGCAAGAAGGTTAGGATGCGAAGAAAGCGGCAGGGCATCAAGAATGGCGTGCAGGCCCTCCGGGCCTATCTTGGAAGCTCAGCCGGATGCCTTGACCCTGGCGGTAAGCCGTGCAGATTCCTGTGGACTCATGAATTATTTGCGTAAGGTGGCGATCAGCCTGTTTCTCTTGAGAAACATGTCAAGGGCGTCACAGATATGGGGAAAGACTACATCGGCCACTGCAAGCGCCTCAGCGGAAGCCCCCTCTCTGCCGAGAATGCACACACCGAGGGCCGCCTCCTTCAGCATAAGTGCATCATTGCAGCCATTACCTATGGCAATTGTATGTTCTCTGCCAAGGTCTTCAAGAAACGACAGTTTCTGAAGATCACCCCGTCCGGACTCCAGACAGTGAACATTCACACAGCACCCGTCTCTTAACTCCTGGGTAAGCCCCTCGAGACTCTGGTATGTATCAGCGGTAAGGACATAAACATTCAACACTTGAGAGATGGCCTTCAGCCGTTCAACAACGCCGTCTATAAATTCCCCGTCCACGGTAAGGGTGCCGTTGAGATCAAGGATAAGGCTTGAAAGGTCATAATAAATTCCACAGGGCAGATCAATTTCTATCCGCTTGTTTCCGCTGATCATATTTCCGTTCCTCTTACTGCCATATTTAAACCTCTTGGCTATTTAAACAGCCGGTTTGCCATGCCGTGTCACTAAGCTTATCATTACAATGGAATAATTTCGAAATTCGACATTTATTGTTCATTATTTTAAAATCCGATTCAATTGACTTCCTCATGTCTGACAGGCACAACAATCAATGGCATATAAGCAGTTGACTGTCAACCCTGCTGCCGTTTTATTACTGTATCCCTGACGGACAATGGAGTATCATCAGGCACGCTCCGAGGCAGTGCCGTGCGTTTTTGCATTACAGCACCACGGACACCCGGAAATAAGCAAACAGGAGTTTAACAATTTCATGCAGATTGAACCTCTCATATACCCGGTTAATTACATACGTCACAATACAGTCAACGCCCTGGCACTCATTTTTCAAAGGGTGAGTGTTCTGAGCCCTACGGAGGATGAGGAACTCTCTCCTGCCAAGGCCCCTGACTTTACCACACCCCTTTATGTTCACCGCATAATCCCCTCACCACTTGGGAAAAAAATCAAACGCTTTCGAAAAATACTTGAACAGATGCGTGTGTGGGGAGAACAGATGGGCCTTGACAACAGGAGTGTGGCAGAATCCATCCATACTGAAGCCTTTCAGCCTGCAGCCGAATCCATCTCCTCAATACTCAGTTCAATGAAGAAGAAAAAGGTTGGGGATCAGCTTCTGAAAACACGAGTGTTCCTGCAGACAGCCCTGGAAAATGACGTTCAGGACGACCTGCTGGAAATTGAGATCAATAAGCTGGAAGAGAAGAGACAGAAGCTCACGGAAATAATGGGAGGAGACCCGCATGAGGAAGACCCTGCGGCCAGGATTCCAGATGAACCCGCACCGGCAAACCTCTATGGCATTAAAATGCTCAACATGCCTCAAAAGAGACTCAAGGCATGGATGAAGCTTGCCAACAGATACAGTGACACCCCTCTTGATACCTGGCCAATAGGAGAAAGTATAGCGGTCAAGGACATTGTTGACAGGGCTTATGAGAAGGCAACTGGTGACATGGCAGTGGAACTGTTAAACCTGCGCCTTCCAACTGAAATCTCTGATCCGGAAATGAAGCCCAAAATTACGGAAGGAATCGCAAAACTCATGGATGAATTAAAGGATGAACTGTCAAGGAGGGACGGAAGTGAAATTGCTCAGAACGAGCTGATAAAAAATATATGTCACAGGATAGAGGTAAGCATAGATCACAGGAATGTTGAAAAGAGGCCCGGGCCTACCTTCAACCTCACTGTTTATCCTGGTATGCACATGGATGACCTGCTTCCACTTGCAGCAGGACTTAAAAAAAGGAAAAAACCACCCCGGTTGTTCGCCAAGTGGTGTATGGGCTCGTTCTACCTGCTTTGACCTAAATTGAGGTTTGAGTGTGAGACAGAACCAACATCTGCATGGGAGCATTTCCA
>WFRQ01000177.1 GCA_015486425.1 Deltaproteobacteria bacterium
GCCCTTGTGCAGAAGGCAAGGGAGAAGTGCCCTGATGCAGCCCTTATTCTCATGAGTGAAAGCTCTGATGCACTGAAGGCAGGGGCTGAAATATGCGGAGATCACAAACCACTGCTCTATGCCGCTGATTCAGAAAGCTTCAGTGACATGGCATCGGTTGCAAAGGATGCAGGCTGCCCCCTTGCTGTCAAGGGCGCCAATATTGGCGATGCGGCAGCCACGGCTGAAAAACTCATTGCAGACGGCATGAAGGACCTTGTGCTTGATACAGGGGCCCGCACCATAAAGGCAGCCCTTGAAGACAATATTGCGTGCAGGCGCGCTGCTGTGAAACACAAGTTCAAGCCGGTTGGCTTCCCGACAATCACATTCCCGTGCGAGATCACAGATGATCCCCTCATGGAATCACTGGTTGCCTCGGTTCTCATATGCAAGTATGCGGGAATCATCGTACTGTCTGATCTTCAGGGTGATACGCTGTTTCCGCTTCTGCTTGAGCGGCTCAACATCTTTACCGATCCGCAGCGGCCAATGGTTGTCCAGGAGGACATCTATCCAATTAACGGGCCTGATGAGAATTCTCCGGTTCTTGTTACCTGTAACTTCTCTCTTACATACTTTATTGTCTCCGGTGAGATCGAAGGCAGCAAGATTCCGTCCTGGCTCCTTATCAAGGATACTGAGGGGCTTTCAGTCCTTACCGCATGGGCAGCAGGGAAATTCAGCGCAGACCTCATAGCCATGTTTGTCAAGAAGAGTGGCATTGAAGACAAGGTCAAGCACCGCAGCCTGATTATCCCAGGCTATCTTGCCTCTATAAAGGGCGAGCTTGAGGAAGAACTTCCTGACTGGACAATCCAGATAGGGCCCAGGGAGGCAAGTCATCTGCCCCCGTTCCTCAAGAACTGGAAGCCTGAGTAGATAAAAGAAAATACATGGCACCTCAATTCAAGGTGGCAGTTACCCTGTAGCTGCCATTTAAGGATATGGCCATTGGGCAGGGCCGT
Source organism: Deltaproteobacteria bacterium (assembly GCA_015486425.1). Classification (GTDB taxonomy): domain Bacteria; phylum Desulfobacterota; class Dissulfuribacteria; order Dissulfuribacterales; family QOAL01; genus S144-17. The sequence continues at coordinate 1,008 of WFRQ01000177.1, forward strand.
GGTTCCTGCCTGGAAAACCGTATTTAAGGAAAAGATATGTACGTTCAGTGTATAGCAGAAAGTATAAATATCATGGGGACCCGCACAGGCAACGCCATGCGGCAGAGAGACCCGGGGCCCATTGTGGAAATGGCCCACGAGGAAGTGGCTGACGGCGGGGATTTCCTGGACCTGAACATCGGTCCTGCCCGCAAGGATGGCACAGACCTCATGCCCTGGATAGTCAGGGTCACAGAGGAAATCACTGACTGCCCCCTCTCTATGGATACTACCAACGCAGATGCCCTGATTACCGGCATGAAGGCTGCAAAGAATCCAGGCAGGCACCTGATGAATTCAATCTCTCTACAGCCTGAGCGCATGAAAAAGCTCATACCTGTTGCCGCAGAGGCAGGGTGCTATGTTGTTGCACTTCTATGGGGAGTTGACGGTATGCCCAGGGATTCAAACGAGCGTGCCTCAATGACTGTGGAGCTGTGCATGGCCATGAATGAGGCAGGTATTCCCAATGAAAAGATTCTGGTTGATCCCATTGGCACACCAATCACCCTTGGTTCCGACCAGGTAATGAGCGGGCTTGACTTCATGGCAATGCTTCCTGAAATCGTTCCTGGAGCAAAGTCAACCGTGGGGCTTTCAAACGTCTCCAATGGTGTGTCAACAGAGAAACGTCATTATCTCAATCGCGCATATCTTGCCATGCTCATGAAGTATGGTATATGGTCTGCTATAGTTGATACTTATGATCACGAGCTGGTTGAGCTTGCTCATGGAGAGAGACCAGAGCTTATAAAGATTGTCCATGACATCATGGAGGACAATGATCCGGACCCTGATTCCCTCAGCCCCAAGGAGCTTGAGTATTACAAGACTACCAGGGTGCTAATGGGCAAAACCGTATTTTCAGAGTCCTGGCTTGAACTTTAAGCCTGCTGCACGGCTGATACTGCTGTGCATTGTGATTCTCCAATATTGGCGGGCTTTGTCCCGCCTTTTTTTGTGCAGGAGCGCATGGCGGGAATGTGAGGGTTTTACTTCACTTTTCATGTTGCCTCGCTCATTATTCCAGACCATGAGAGAGGCGAAATAATCCTTAGAGGATAGTAAGGGCAGTTATGGCAGATACATTTACAATTATGATAGACGGCGCAGAGGTGAGGGTCCTGCCGGGGGAGACCATACTTGCTGCAGCAGGCAATGCAGGTGTGAAAATACCCACCATGTGCCATCTTGAGGGAAGTGATGACTCCAGCAGGCCATGTCTCATGTGCATGGTTGAGGTTGAGGGTGTCGGAAGGGTGAGGGCCTGTGCCACTGAGGTTGAGCCCGGCATGACCGTCACCGTCAGGAGCAAGGAGCTTGATGCCTTCAGGAAGGAGAGGCTCAGGACCCTGACTCTCAGCCACTATGGAGACTGCAGGGCCCCGTGCAATCTCACGTGCCCTGGCGGAATCAACGTGCAGGGTTATGTGAATCTCATTGCACGAGGTGAATATGAGGCGGCACTCCGGGTCATAAAGGAGAAGAACCCGCTTCCAATTTCAGTAGGCAGGGTATGTCCCCGTTTCTGTGAGACAAGATGTCGCAGGGTACTCCTTGACGAGCCCATTGCCATCAATCATCTGAAGAGGTTTGTGGGAGATCAGGCAGTACGGTCAAGACATCTCAAGGAGGAACTTGCACCTGCTACAGGCAAGAGAGTGGCAATCATAGGAGGGGGGCCTGCTGGCCTTTCGTGTGCATACTACCTGCGCAAGAATGGACATGCGGCAACCATCTTTGAGGTGGAGGACAAACTGGGCGGGCTGCTTCGCTACGGCATCCCCGGTTATAAACTTCCCAACCGTGACGTTGACCGCGAGGTTCAGAATATCCTCAACCTTGGCATCCAGGTCAAGCTCAAGAAGCGGTGGGGGGCTGATTTTACACTTCAGAGCCTTAAAGATGACGGCTTTGACGCCATATTCATTGCAACAGGGCTTGCACGTCAGAAGCAGATGGATATTGACGGAGCTGAGCATGTGGTATGCGGGCTCAAATACCTGCGCGAAATCAACTGCGGCACCCCGCCTGAAATAGGTGAGAAGGTGCTGGTTGTGGGGGGTGGAGATATAGCAATTGATGCGGCAAGGAGTGCAAAGCGTCAGGGCGCCGCAGAGGTAACAGTAATATATCCCCGGTCCAGGGTTGAGCTTCCTGCCCATCAGCGCGAGATAGATGAAGCCGAGAAGGAGGGGGTACAGTTCTTCCTCATGGCAATGCCTCTTGCCCTTTCAAAGGAAGATGGTGCCATCAAGGTGGAAATGGCCCGTACCATACTTGATGAGCCCAATGAAAAGGGTGTTCGTAATCCAATCCCAATGCCTGGCTCAAGGCTCTTCTGGCAGGGTGATACGGTGATATCGGCCCTTGGCCAGGTAGGAGATGACAACTTCCAGGCCTTTGGAGAGATTGAGGCATCCATAAAACTCACCCCGAGAAAGACAATCAAGGCCCATCCCAGCACCATGAAGACAAATCTGGACGGGATATATGCCGGAGGGGATGCGGCAAGCGGCTCACGCACGGTTATTCAGGCAGTATCTGCAGGAAGACGCGCTGCAGAGGCCATGCACCTCTCCTTCATGAATGAAAAGATAGGTATTGCAGAGCCGAGATTTAACTTTACAAAGGGCAAGCGCTTTGAAGATGTGGACATGCATAACTTTGAAGGCTATTCCATGCGCCTCAATGAGGTGATGCCTGCCCGTCCACCTGAGCGCCGGATACATGATTTTGATGAGGTGCAGCTCGGTTTCTCAGAGGAAATGGCTGTACGTGAGGCAAAACGCTGTCTTCAGTGCGGATGTCTTGGTGTGTCAAAGTGCACTTACCGTGAGCTCTGTGTTGAATACAAGGTAAAGGTCAACGAGGCGCCAGTCAGGCTCAGGTACAAGGTTGACGATTCCCATCCATTCATATCAGTTGATCCCAACAAGTGCGTTGGCTGCACGAGGTGTGAGCGGGCATGCCGTTATAATGGTATTGATCTTTCCATTACAATGGATGATAAAACCCAGGCGCTTTCCGAGGTGTCAATATCGTTTAATGATAACTGTGTGGCATGCGGGGCCTGTGTTGATGCATGTCCAACAGGGACGCTGGTCAAGAAGGACCCTGTGGCGCCTCTGCTGCCTTCGCAGATAAAGCCCATTCAGAGCGTATGTACATACTGCGGTACAGGGTGCAGTGTGGAAGTAGTGGCAAACTACGGCTCCATCATGGAGATAAGGGCAGACCGCTCAACAGCACCAAACTTTGGTCAGCTCTGCATAAAGGGCAGGTTTGGCTACACATTTTACCGTAATCAGGAGAGGCTTCGAATGCCGCTGGTACGTGAAACCATTGATGAGCCATTCCGCGAGGTTGACTGGAATGAGGCCCTCATGATGGCGGCACAGAAAATGGGGCGTCTGAAGGATACCAGCGGTGCGGACAGCATTGGCATCCTGGCATCGTCCAGGTGTACCAATGAGGAGAATTACCTGCTCCAGAAGCTGGCACGAGCGGCCTGGGGCACGAATAACGTGGATAACTGTGCCCGGGTCTGACACGCTCCTTCAGTCAGCGGTCTGCTGGCTACACTTGGAAGCGGTGCAGCAACAACTCCTTTTTCACATATTGTGGGAACAGACGTATTGCTTGTATGCGGCTCAAATACCACAGAGGCCCATCCCATTGTGGGCCTGAAGGTTAAAGAGGCTGCAAGAAGGGGCACAGCGTTTATTGTTATTGATCCAAGGCGCACAGATGTTGCGGCCATTGCTGATGAGCAGGAAAACGGTATATGGCTGAGGCTCAAGCCTGGTACAAATATTCCCCTGATAAATGCAATTCTTCATACTATTCTATCAGAAGGCCTTGAGAACAAGGAGTTTCTGGAGGCAAGGTGTGAGAATATTGATCACGTAAGGGAGCATGTGAAGGACTACTCTCCTGAGCAGATGGAGGAGATAACCGGCGTTTCAGCATCTCTTGTAAGAGAGGCTGCGCGCAAGTATGCAGAGGCTGAAAATGCCCTTATCCTCTATGGCCTTGGTGTTGCCGAGCATAAGGGAGGCACTGCCGGCGTCATGGCCCTGGCAAACCTTGTGCTTGCAACCGGCCACGTCGGAAGGCCGCATAACGGTATCAATCCGCTTCGCGGTCAGAACAACGTGCAGGGCGCCTGTGACATGGGCACCCTTCCCTATACCTTCCCGGGGTACCAGGCAACTGATGATGAGAAGGCGCTGGTGAAGTTTGCAAAGGCATGGGGTGTTGCAAGTCTTCCTGCCACCGCAGGCCTGCTTGAGCCCCAGATGTATGACAAGGCGCTGAAGGGCGAGTTCCGCGGTCTGTACTGCGTGGGGTATGACCCTGCCCAGACCCAGGCAAATGTGGGCCATGTGCATAAGGCTCTCAGTGCGATGGACTGTGTGATTGTGCAGGATATGTTTCTTACGGAAACCGCAAAGTTCGCTCACATTGTGTTCCCCGCCGCCTGTTTCTATGAGAAGGACGGGACATTCTCCAGTGGTGAGCGCAGGGTGCGCAGGGTAAAGAAGGCTGTAAATCCCCCTGGAGAGGCAAAGGCCGACTGGGAGATTATCTGCCTGCTGTCACAGGCAATGGGCTATCCCATGTTCTACACAGGGCCGGAGCAGATTATGAACGAGCTTGCAGCTCTTACGCCGCCATACGCCGGAATCTCATATGACAGGCTTGAGGGAGACGGCCAGGTGTGGCCATGTCCGGAGCAGGGCCATCCCGGCACACCCCTGCTTCATACAGAGACATTTCCAATAGGAAAGGGCAGGTTGCAGGCAGTATCCTACATGGTCTCTGAGGAATATTCAGACAGTGACTACCCGCTGGTTCTCATAACTGGCCGAAGGCTGGAGCACTACAACAATGGCTCAATGACAAGGCTATGTGAAGGTTTTGACATTATTGCAGGCCATGAACTGGTGGAAATCCATCCGGATGACGCGGCCAGCATGGGCATTGAGGATGGAAGCCCTGTGAGGGTCACCTCAAGGCGTGGCAAGGTAAGGGCAGTAGCCAGGGTCACAGAGCGCAGCCGTCCGGGTACTGTGTTTATGACCTTCCATTTCCCTGAGAGCCTTACCAATATACTAACCAGTCCGGGAATGGACCCAAAGACACTGACTCCTGAGTACAAGGTGGCAGCAGTGAAAGTGGAGGCTGCATCCAAATAAAATAATCGCCATTCAATCCAGGCATTACCAAAATAGGACTGTATCTGCTCAGGGGGTGCCGCATCTGCTTCGTTGTCGGGGGCTGGAGGTACGGGAAGTACGCCTTCGCCCCCTCTGCCTTGCATCTGCAGCACCCTCTGAGCGGATACGTGTCAAGAAAAAAATTGTTGTGTGAAAGGCGACTTTCCGTTATGGGAATTCATCCTTGAGGGGGAGTGAGCAGTTACATATGACTTTACAAAGGGGCGTTATGAAAAA
>WFRQ01000178.1 GCA_015486425.1 Deltaproteobacteria bacterium
AGTGACACTGACTCTTAATCAATGCGCTGCCCAGACGATGGTACCTGTTATGACGGTTTGATGTCAACATGCTTGAGATAGGGCATTTTTTTCTTAAGATGTTCCTCCATTTCGTCAATTTTGGCCCCGACGGTCCTTGTTACCCGGTTTGCAAATGAGGCGCAGAACTGCAGAAAATCTCCGAAATTTTTGATTTCCCTGAAATCTTCACGCAGACTGTCCTCCATCTCGCGGATAAGCAGGTATCCGTTAAGCTCCACCTCTGCCCTTATGTGATGCGAATCAGGGGTCAGCACGATCATGCGTATGTCCTTTATATGCTCAACGAGGGGCAGGTGCTCAATCTCTTTTCTCACTTCATCCTGCAGCTCCTGGGGAGATGCCTTTTCTATGAGATAAATAAGGTTTTCCCGTATGAGGATCACCGCAATAACAGCCAGCATGATGCCTACGATGATTGAGCCTATGGAGTCCCAGTAGGCATGGCCGGTGAATTTTGTAAGCGCTATGGCCAGGGCTGCAAGCAGCACACCAAACACCGCTGCCCCGTCTTCCATGAGTACTGCAAGATTTGCAGTATCTCCCTCGCGTTTTTCCCTGAATGCAACAATAAATGATATGCCTTCAGCAATGAGTGCAAACAATAGTACCGCAATGGTCCATTTGTTTATCTCAGGCATTCTTGGGTTAAGCAGCCCGTGTATGCCGTGATACACAGTAACCCCTGCTCCGACAAAAAATATACCGCATGCTGAAATAAGGCCCCAGACAAAGCGTTCCTGGCCCCGGCCAAATGGAAACTCTCTTGACGGGCCTATTTCGCTTCGCCTGATGCCAACCCAGAGCAGGGCCTGGTTTGCGGTGTCTGCAAGAGAGTGTATTGCCTCTGCAAGCATTGCCGCACTCCCACCTGTGATGGCTACTATGAATTTTAGAATGCAGACCAGAGTATTGGCCGTAATGGCTACCTTGACTGATTTCATGGTTTCTCGTGTTTGATCCCGTGCTTTATCATGCCTCCCGGCATCCCGTGTGTCATGCCTGCGTGAGGGCTTCCGAAGTTAAAGGAGCTGGCATTAAGGGGCCCGGTTTCAAGTTCCGTAGTGGCACCATCACGCTCAACAGTGAGTTTTGCCTTTTCTCCCAGTTTTTTAAAGAACAGTTCGAGTTTCAGGTCATTGATGCTGTGCAGTTCGTGGCCGTCAAATGCGGTGAGTATATCCCCGGCCTTTACGCCGCCTTTGTCAGCAGGGCTGCCAGGCATTACCTGTTTTATTTCAAGCCTGTTGTTTTTATCAGTAAGCACTACCCCCAGTTTGGGTGATTTCTCCACCTCTTCTTCAGGCGGAAACAGAAAGAAGTCTCCTGCCTCAGCCACCATGTCATCACCTGGATCATTGATGATGATGGAATATTCCAGGCCTGGCATGCGGCGGGCCACCCTTGAAGGGATGCCGAATCCATATGCAATATGGCCTGAGCCTGCAAGCACTGCCATGGACATGTCCGGGTGCAGGGTCAGATAATCAGCAACGTTTTGAGCCATGGTTTCATCCCAGCTTAACTGGGCCTGAAAGAAGTATTCAAAACTGCCCACCTGTGACTGGCCGTGCTGTCTGAATACATCCTGCAGGTGTTCCCTGTACCTCATGTTGGAATCGTCTATATCCTCTGGAAGGCTTTTCTTTTCCTCTTCTGAAAGCCCTGCGATTCCCTCTCTTGCTATCTTTGTGGAAATTTCCCTGGGGAGATTAAGGGCAATAACAGGGATGTGGTTCTCTTTGCAGTATTTCAGTATGGGCCGGTAAAGGTGATAGTCAAAGCCCCACCTTTTGAAATATTCTGATTCCTTAAGGAAGCGGCGTTCATCAATGGCGCCTGCCATGTAGTCGTCAAGGGCCTTCTGGAAGGGCTTCTGGAACATTTCCATGCCCACCGCAAGTTTCACTCCCCGTTCATGAAGCAGTTTTATTATCTTGAGCTGAGCTGCATGGTGCCCTGCATGATCGTGCTGCTCGCTCACGTACACTGCCCGGTCACGGGCTATGTATCGAACTATCTTTTTTACAGGGAAGATGTCTTTTGCGGCAATTGCCGTGATACCACGGGCTATTTCCAGCCTTATGCCTTCGGTTGACGGGGCCGTGCTCTTTTCTTCTATTTTGCCATTTACAAATTTCAGCATGGTGTACTTGCCGTAGTGGGGCAGTCTTGGGATTATGGATAGGAGTTCATTGGCCGATGATGCAAGGACAGTACATACAACGCTGTCTCCTCCAAAGGGATTCAGCCTAACCCTTATCACAACCCCGTTTTCAGGAGGTTCCGTATCTCCTGAAAGCATCTTCATGCCTCCCCTGGCCTTTCCCAGTATGACAAATGCCCCCTGCTTGAAATCTCCATGGCCGTGCCCGCCTGGCTTTTTTTCCTCAAAACCCCTTTCAGTCAGAAATTTGATCAGGGGTTCGTATGTGCTGCTCTCCTCCTCGGTTACAGAGTAGAATTTTTTTTCTGCCCCGAACACCCTGGCAAGCACAGGAGGATATTCCTCTGCGGAGAGTCTTCTCATCAGGTCAAAGTCAGGGTCTGCTGTAATGCCGTAAGGTCTGGCAGGAAGCTGGAAACCTGCCTTTGTTACCTTTTTGTCCAGGATGATCTCCTTTGTCAGCGTCTTTCCAGGCATGGTCAGGACAAGAGGCAGCCTGAGCCTGTAGGGTTTTTCCGTGTGCTGGGTAATGGTGAAAGTTATTTTCTTTTTGCGGAGCGTAATATCTTCCACTGATACTCTGGAAAATTCCAGATCAGGCACGTCGGTCCTGTCAAGCCACTGGGAAAAGAACCAGTCCAGATTACGGTGTGCCTCCTGCTGAAACATGTCCTGAATGGTCTGCCATGAAGCGGTTTTGAACCTGTATTCATCGGCGAGCCGGGCTACTGCTCTGTTGAAATGCCTGTCTCCCACCTCTTTTTTCAGCATGTGAAAGATCATGGCGCTCTTACCATAGCCAACGGCCCTTACTGCCCTGTCAGTGCCGGTATGAAATGAAGAGACTGGAATAGCGTTGTTATCATGAACCCATGCCTGGTATTCCACCAGAGTTCTGTGCCTGTAATTAGGCCCCTGCCCGTCTCTTTCCTGGTAAAGGGCATCGGCAAGGAATGTGGTAAGTCCTTCGCACCAGTTTCCCGTACTGCTGTCCACATATACGGAATTTCCAAACCAGGAATGAACAAATTCATGCCCCAGAGAGGTGTCCTTGATAAATGGAAGATGTACAACAGCGCTGCCAAGGAGTGTATACGTTGCCATACCAAACCCAGTGGGAAGTATATTTTCCACAACAGCGAATCGTTTGTAAGGATAGGGAGGGAGAATATCAGCGTAAAGGTCAACATAGAATTTGAGCTTTTTCAGATAACCGTCCGCAAGCCCCTGGTCTTCTGGAAAAAACCAGGTCTCAAGCTGTATGCCCCTGTGCATCAAACTTTTTTTCTCATAATTACCTGCAACAAGCGTCACCTCTTCTCTTGGATAAGGGAAATCAAAGGTATAGATGCACCTGTTGTCTGCCTGCCTTTCCATGATCCTGTCCGACTCGGAAATTGCTGCCAGTCCTGAAGGCAGGTCTGCTGTCAGGTTATAGCGGGCAGCGCCGAGAAATCGGGGATGCCACTGATCAAGCAGGGCCACTGCCCTGGCGCTGATGTAATTTCCGCCAGGTTCTCCGTCACTATCAATGGTTTTGCTGAAGCGTATCTCAAGTTTTCTGCGGCTGTTCAGCGGGCCGGCATGCAGAATCCTGTCTTCACCAATTGAGCCCCTTATGTCATGGCCGTCCAGTGTAATGGTTTCTATTTCCAGCCCTGCAAGTGAAAATTCCAGGCGTTTTAATGCGGGTATCCATACCTCAGCGGTTCCATGTAGAGCAGAACCGTCCAGATCAATGTGGATTCCAAGGTCAATTTCAGGGACGTAGTTTAAAGGTTCCGCACTGTCTGCAGCGCATACTGCAGTAAAAAGCCATGCAACTGAAAGTATTATCAGCGGGATGCATTTCATTATCGGGTTATTCCTCTCTTTGTGTTGCCTTATTGGTCACTCAGCTCAGCGATGGTTGGAGGCATGGCGATGCTGATGCACCATGCGCGCATGTAAGAATTAAAAAACCTGAAACACGCGCAACATTACTGGTGGAATATATACCCGTATTTGGGCGTGTCTGCATATTAAAAGAGAGAGGTGATACACAGTTTTTTATGACAGTCTCCTGACTTTCATGTTGCACAGGCTGTGCGGAGTGGAGGAGTGGGGGAGTTTTTTGAGGGGATAAGAGCTGATTTTAGTGAATGTGTCTAATATTCTCAAAAGGATGATTCCTGCCACGGCAGGATATGGAGGCACTGTAGCAGACCGGGATGCCCTGAGATTACGACTATGCTGAAGGTCATTCGGTGGTTATCAAGCCGGACAGGCATGGGGGCAGCAGTAAAGCTGCCCCTGAATTTTTACACTGACCGCCATTCCCGGTGCGGCACAACGAATAATGAAAATATGCTTTTAATTCTTATTGCCTGATTTGAGTGATTGCCGGATTTGCCGCGTATCTGCTTGAAACGCTCAACTTAGGGGCTGTCCAAAAATAAGTTGGATGATGGCGCGCTCAGATTTGGGTCAGGCTGAGTTGAACTGATTGAGCAAAACCGCAGGCGTAGCCGGGCTACGTTGAGGATTTTGTGATTGAAGTTCAGCTCA
>WFRQ01000179.1 GCA_015486425.1 Deltaproteobacteria bacterium
GGCCATGAAATGCTGTCCCGGCTCTTCAACACTCTTTTCCGCATGAGCCCAGAAAAAATTGAACAGGGCATTTGGCTCCACGGTAGAGCCGGATTTGCTTGACACAATGAACAGGGTCTTAGCAAAGTCAATGCTTTCAAGCGCCTTGTCAATTACTTCAGGGTCTGTGGTGTCAAGCACTGTAAGTGAGGGATAGCCTTCGGCATTTGGGAAAATTGAGCTGAAGACAAGGGGGCACAGGCTTGAGCCGCCCATGCCGAGAAGTACCACCTCCCTTATGCCTGCTTCCTGCACATGGCGGACAAAATCTGTAATTTCATCCACACGTCCCAGCATGTCATCAACACAGCGCAGCCATCCAAGACGGTTTTTGATTTTTTCCTGAACCTCGGCATCATCACTCCACACAGAGGGATCTTCGTTCCATACACGTTTCAGGATTTCCTGCTTCTGCTCATCTGTAAGACGGTTCGGGTATATATTCACTTGTCCTCCACTCCTTTTTGAACCTGATGCCTGGCACTCAAACTTAGGGACAGTCCCTTATACACCAGACTATAGAAAACTGTTTTGAGAGCCTCTCTTTATTTCTATCCAGCCCATCAAACATAGCTGCCGATAGAAAACGCAGCGTGCTGTCAGTCACCAGCAGCGCCTTATTCCACTTTCAATTCTCTAAATTGATTGAGTATTTCAAAAGTCTAAAACCGTTCGGGCTTGCCGTATTTACTGCATCTCTTTTTGTCATCGGAATCCCCACATAACCGGACATAACGGAAATTCCTCATTTCGCGAATATTCGGCAAATCCCACAATTACTCAGTCCAAATTCTCTTTATATTTCTTCATAATTATTGACAATGATCTCAGAGCTTCATTTACAGCAATAGAGTCTGGAAAATATTCCAACAACTCTGGCTCTAATACTACAAGATTTGTTCCTTCTTGATATTTAGATGCATACTTGCCACGAATACCATTGCTAAAATTATACTCTTCCATCATATCTGTATCATTTTTCATAACTTTCATATTGTCTTCTCTCGTTTCTGGTTGCCTTGCGCGCACTTATTATTCTGATCTTATCATTTCTGTCTGTATGAATCACCACTAACAACCTATTTTTATTGGACATACCGATAAGAACAAATCTATCTTCTTTTTCAGAATGTAATGGGTCATAAATTGTAATGGACATCTGATCACCAAATGACGTAGTAGCTTCTTCAAATGAGACACCATGTTTGCTAATGTTTTGGCTATCTTTATTTTCATCCCATTCAAAAAGTAGCACTTCTTATCCTTAAATCAGATTAATCTGATTGCATCATCGTTATAAGAATTAAAAATTACATGGACCCCAAGACGCAAATTCACTACCAAATCTTATCTCATCGGCGTAAAAGCATGGTCGTGTTTTTATGGAGCGCCAAAACCATACCATGCATGAGCCTCAGGACGATACTCAAAATAGTATATCTTTCATTCTATCCCAACTTGTTGATAGATATAAATTTTTCCTGGAAGCCGGAGCTTCCAACAGCCTTGTTCCTTACGCTGGAGCATGGGAACAAGTTGACCAACATCTTGATTAAATGCGATACAATCCAACCTAAACCGAACGTTGTGAAGTTTGAAAAATGTTTTTTTGAATAAATTAAAATGGGTTACATCTATAGTCTTCAAATTTTGAAACCCTCCGGGATTGCCCAATTTACTGCATCTACCAGTTATCGGAATCCCCCCATAACCGGATATGACGAAAATTCCTCTTTCTTGGACAGCCCCCTATGCAATATTATCTTTTTTCACCCAGAAAATAACCACATTGCATAACCTAACACAGGTAACATATAAACAGTGGGGTTGTTTTGCAACAATCTGTACAGGAGCATTCCCTGTTTGTACCAAATATCATAACGCGCTGGGCCTGTGCAACCTTCGCATTGCAGAAAAAAGCCGGACCAGACAGGGAATGCTCCCACTTCAAGCGTCTGACAAAGCCATAGATGCGGTACCCTGTGAGCAGATACATGAATTTTTATATTGCGCCATTAAAAGTCATGGTATATTCGCGGGAAATTCCACGTACCCCTTGTCAAGTCTGCACTTTAATGGTACATAGACCCGATTTTAAACCCAATTAAACACGCCTGATGGCCCCTGTGGTGCTGTTCATGATTGTCAAGAGCAGTATGGGGGCGTCTGTTTTACAGACCGGGCGGATGATTAACCACATTAACGGAGGATTTAATGGCTTACGTAACAATGAAACAACTGCTTGAAGCCGGTGTACACTTCGGTCACCAGACCAGGCGGTGGAACCCCAAGATGAAGCCCTATATTTTCGGGGCCAGGAACGGAATCTACATTATCGACCTGCAGAAAACCGTCAGGCTTTTCAAGGTAGCCTACGAATTCGTGGTTGAAACAGTAGCGCAGGGAGGCGAACTCCTGTTTGTAGGTACCAAGAAGCAGGCTCAGGAATCTATCTTCGAAGAGGCTTCAAGGGCAGAGATGCCGTATGTCAATCACCGCTGGCTCGGTGGCATGCTTACCAACTTCAATACCATTCAAAAGGGCATCCAGAGGCTCAAAAAAATTGAAAGCATGTTTGAAGATGGCACAATAGAACGCTTCCCCAAAAAAGAGATCCTCCGCATGGACCGCATGCGTCAGAAACTTGAGCGCAATATCGGCGGCATCAAGAATATGTCAGGCCCTCCGGCAGCAGTATTTATTGTGGATGCGCGTCAGGAGCAGATTGCTGTCAAGGAGGCTAACAAGCTGGGCATACCTGTTGTTTCAATTGTCGATACCAACTGCGATCCGGACGGTATTGACTACATCATTCCAGGTAATGATGACGCCATAAGGGCCATAAGGCTTATTTCATCTCTCATGGCAAATGCCTGCATCAAGGGCAGGCAACTGCATGAGGAGAGGATGCAGGCTGAAAAGGACAAGATGGAAGCCGAGGAGGCTGCAACCGAGCCTGTATCCGCGGCAGAGGCAGAGGCCGCTGAAGCAGCACCTGAAAAAACCGCAGCCGCAGCCTGATTTATTGATCACATCAGTAGCTGCAGTCGCTGCGCGTGACTGCAGCTCTGGATTCATAATCCGGTGCCCGACTATGTTGCCGGATGCCCGCTGCCTGCTTTGAAACAGCAGGCCATCGCTTTTTACTTCTGAATTGAGCGAGTTCAGGTTACTTCATCCTCTATTCAGGTTCATGAATATGTATGGCCTGAGCAGAGCAACATGGAAGTTTCGGAAATGTTCCCCCTGTCCACTTCGTGAAATTACATATACCTGAGTTGAACGTTTCAAAATTAAGTACATTCAAAGGAGTTACATAGATTATACTTTCCAGTTTTGAAACCCTCAATTTACTGTGAAAATACACTGTTCTTTTGCTCGTACTTTTCATAACAGGTGGTTTGCAGGGATAAAGGTATTTTAATTGTGAAAATGTATCGGGCTTATGCCTGTACTTTTCATGACCGGCGATTTTCCACAGGCCGGGCATAGCATAAGATAATATGGAGGATTTAAAATAATGGCACAGATCAGCGCCGCTATGGTGAAAGAGTTAAGGGAGCGTACCGATGCCGGTATGATGGACTGCAAGAAGGCACTGGTGGAGTGTGACGGTGATATGGAAAAGGCCGTTGATTTCCTCAGAAAAAAGGGGCTTGCCATGGCTGCCAAAAGGGCAGGCAGGGAGACTACCGAGGGAACCATCCAGTGTTATATTCACGCAGGAAGCAAACTTGGAGTTATGGTAGAAGTGGACTGCGAGACAGATTTTGTGGCCAAAACCGATCAGTTCATAGATTTTGCCAAGGATGTTGCCATGCACATCGCAGCCTCTGACCCAATGTGTATTAAACGTGAAGATGCCCCGCAGGACATAATTGAAAAGGAGCGGGAGATATATGCGCAGCAGGCAAAGGAGTCTGGCAAGCCAGATAACATAATTGACAAGATAGTTGATGGCCGGATTGAAAAATATCTCAAGGAAAACTGCCTTCTTGAGCAGCCCTTTGTCAAAAATCCCGACCTGACCATCCAGGACCTGCTGAATGAACTGGTGGCCAAGATGGGTGAGAATATAACTATAAGGCAGTTTGCCCGCTTCCAGATAGGGGCCTGAAACCATCCATGACAGATTCCTCATCCAATATGGTTTACCGCAGGGTACTGCTGAAACTCAGCGGCGAGGCCCTTCTCGGAGATGCCCCATATGGTATATCTCCAGAGGTTATTGACGACCTGGCACGCCAGATCAGGAAGGTGCATGAAACCGGCGTGGAACTTGGGCTTGTGGTGGGAGGAGGCAACATCTTCAGAGGTGTTGCAGGCTCTGCGAGAGGTATGGACAGGGCTGCCGCGGACCAGATGGGAATGCTGGCCACAGTTATGAACGCCCTTGCTCTCCAGGATTCCCTGATGCGTCAGGGAGTGGAGGCAAGGGTCCTTTCAGCCATTGAACTGGGGCGTATGGCTGAACATTTTGTCCGTGCCAGGGCATTGAAGCACCTCTCAGCCGGAAGGGTGGTGATCTTTGCGGCAGGCACAGGCAACCCCTTTTTCACCACAGACACAGCCGCAGCCCTGCGCGCCCTGGAGATAAACGCCGAGGCGCTTCTGAAGGCCACCAAGGTTGATGGAGTGTATGACAAGGACCCTGTGAAACATGCAGATGCAGTTAAATTCCATGAGCTTACATACAAGGATGTTCTTGAAAAGGACCTCAAGGTAATGGATGCCGCTGCCATTGCACTTGCCATGGACGCCAAACTTCCAGTAATAGTGTTTAACATGCAGGTGCCGGGCAATATTGAAAAAGTACTTGCAGGTGAAAAAATAGGTACTACTGTTAGATGATATTGATAACTGTTCAGCATTTTGCACATATGGCTCCTGCTCCATCCCTGGCGTTCTTTGCGTCTTGAGCGAAGGGGGCGGCAAATAAGCTTAAGGGGTGAATTTCAAAGTCTGAAGGTGTCTGCTCAGGGGGTACCGCATCTGCTGCGTTGTGAAGGGCTCGAAGTACGGGAAGTACGCCTTCGCCCCCTCCGCCTTGCATCTGCAGCAACCCCTGAGCAGATACGTGTCAATAAATGTTGTGTGAGAAGCGACTTTCAGTTATGGGAATTCATCCTGGAGGGGAGTAGTTACCTTTGGGGATTATGGTCTCTGGCCATTCAGCAGGCAAACTCAAAATTTTCAGGGCCTGCCTTTTTTCAGGCACGGACAGTGCTCTGGAAGCACAACCTCTATCTCACCTGGCAGCACCTCAAAACGTATATGATCAGCCTCAAGAGGCTCTCCGTCAAGATTTACACTTCTCGTCTTCTCCGGCCAGGATTCTACCCATGAGGAACGAAACCTCCTGACGTACCGGCCATCCATTGCAGGGTTGAGTATTTCCTGAATCACCTGGGTTACATCTGCAAGGGGAAATGTGAGAATTATCATCACATCGAACAGACCATCATTAATATATGCATTCGGCGCCAGGA
>WFRQ01000180.1 GCA_015486425.1 Deltaproteobacteria bacterium
GACAAGTTTCGTGCTGGTGCCCAAACTCCTGTTTGGGTACCTAATTGACAGAAGCTCCTGCTTCATTCCTTTTAATACCGGCTGTGCGGCATTACCTACCCTTGTCTGGAAGCTGGAGCTTCCGGGTATGCGTTCCCAAACTGGAGTTTGGGAACGAGCAAAACCTGCCGGAATGACTGAGTTGCAGGTAGTTCAGATCGTCATCCCCGAATGTAGTTGTCGGGGATCCAAGCTTTTTACCAGCACTTATTGAGAAGTTACCTATAATCGATGTAACTCCTTTAAATTTTTTTGAAATAATAATTTTCAACATTTTGAAACGCTCAATTTAGGATGAAGTGTCCCCAACATGATATGCAGGTTTTCTCGCAGGACAGGCCTCAAAAAACCATACAGCCTGCACAATACCAAAAAAATGCAGGACAAACAGGGAATGCTCTAAGGGGCTGTCCAAAAATAAGTTGGATGATGGCGCGCTCAGATTTGGGTCAGGCTGAGTTGAACTGATTGAGCAAAACCGCAGGCGTAGCCGGGCTACGTTGAGGATTTCGTGATTGAAGTTCAGCTCAGGATGGCCTGAAGATGAGATGCGAAATCGGCAAGTTATTTTTGGACAGTCCCTAAGTAAAAAAACACAGCTCATGATAATTTACCACGAAAATGAGTCTGATCCAGCCAGAGTTTTCAACTCGTTCCATACGCCAATGCGGGAATTGTGCTGTTTCTGGCTTCAATTATATGCAAAAAATCAACATGTTTCTCAGACTTGAAATATTCACCTTAAACTGGAAAAAGTGAGGTCTTATCATGCATCTTGGATTCATAGGACTTGGTCATCTTGGAAAAGCAATTGCACAGAGACTTCTCGATTGCGGGCACACTCTCACGATTTTTAACAGAACTGCATCACGGGCAGAAGGCATAGATGCCGAGGTGGTTTCCACCCCCAGGGAGGTAATGCAGAAGGCAGACATCATATTCCTCTGCCTGTTCGACAGCAACGCAGTAAACGCTGTTATTACCGGAAAAGATGGACTGCTTGAAGGTGATGCTTCAGGAAAAATCATAGTCGATACAACTACAAATCACTTCAGGGATGTTGTCCAGTTCCATGACCTGCTGAAAAAGGCAGGCGGGAACTACATGGAAGCCCCGGTCCTTGGCAGCGTGGTCCCTGCTTCCCAGGGAGCGCTAACCGTGCTGGTAAGCGGCAGCAAAGCGGCTTATGAAAAGGCAAGGCCAGTGCTTGAAAATATAGGAAAGCATATCTTTCACCTTGAAGCCCCTGCCCTTGCCACCAAGATGAAACTTGTAAACAACCTCACACTTGGAAGTTTCATGGCAACCATTGCCGAGGCCCTTGCAATGGGTGAAGAAATTGGCATTAACAAAGAGGATGTCCTTGAAATTCTGTCTGTGGGAGGCGGGAATTCCCTTGTTCTTAATGCCAAGAAGAAAAAACTCATTGAAGAGGATTTTTCAACCCACTTTTCAAACGCCCTGATTTACAAGGACCTCCAATGCCTGCAGGACCTTGCATACGAACATAAAAAACCCCTTTTTACAGCGGCAGTGGCAAAAGAGCTATTTGCAAGGACCTTTGAAGAAGAGATTGACCAGGAAGATTTTTCAGCAATCTACAAACTCTTCAAGAAAGAAAAATAGCATAAATGGCTTTTGAGACAGATTGAGAAATAGATATCGCTCATGCGGGAGATAAAACAATCCAATGTTTCGACAAGTGCAATTAGACCACACGCTACACGGGCATCTCTATCTGCACAGCATGCCGGGACATTATGAAGAGCTGTCGGATTTCATTACCGAGGCCAGGCATTCAGGAATTGATGTTATTGTGTGCCTTACGTCCCATGATGAAATAGATGCAAAATCACCCTACTATGCAGCGGCCATGGAATATGGCACGTTTGATTTTCAAGTAGAATACTTGCCAGTCCCTGACTTCGGGGTGCCACCGGACAGGGAGCAATACGCTGCATGTGTCAGGCGAATGGCTGGAGTGCTGCATCGCGGCAGGAATATATTGATACATTGCGCTGCAGGTATCGGGCGCACAGGGACATTTGCTGTATGCCTGCTTATTGCACTGGGGATGGATAAACAGATTGCGGAAAAGGCAATTCTCCATGCGGACTCCATGCCAGAAACAGATGAACAGAGGGCATTTGTCAGATGGTATTGCAGGCACAATACCGCCATGGCGATA
>WFRQ01000181.1 GCA_015486425.1 Deltaproteobacteria bacterium
ATGCTCCCCTTCGAGCCCCGGACAACGCTTCAGA
The DNA here is from genome assembly GCA_015486425.1 of Deltaproteobacteria bacterium. Taxonomy (GTDB): domain Bacteria; phylum Desulfobacterota; class Dissulfuribacteria; order Dissulfuribacterales; family QOAL01; genus S144-17. The sequence goes on from WFRQ01000181.1 coordinate 35, forward strand.
TGCTGTACCCCCCTGAGCAGATACGAAGCAGGAGCTTCGGTCAACAGGGTGCCCAAACTGGAGTTTGGGCACCAGCACGCGCGGGGTAGACACTCTTTCCCTCAGGGCTGTATGGCCATGCTGTATCAGACGGCAGAACGTGTAGGGAGCGCAGTGCGCACCCTGCATGGTAAAATGAGAAAAAGGCCAAAAAAAATATGACGAGAGCAAAGTGAATGCACAGGAAAGTGCCATGAAACAGATTGAAAAATTATCACCTAAATTGAGCGTTTCAAAATGTGGAAAATTATTTTTTCAGTAAAAATCCCCGGGGCAAGCCCTCTCGCTTTGGCTCGACCCTTCGGGCGGGGCATTTAGCGGAACATCATTTTTTAAACCGCCGCAAGCAGCGGGGTATTAGACCCTATGCTTTGCAATAAAATTAAAAGGAGTTATATCGATTATAGCTTTCCAATTTTGAAACCCTTCGGGATTGCCGTCTTCACCGCATCTCCTTTGTCATCGGAACCCCCATATAGCCGACTATAAGGGGAATTCCTCTTTCGCGGATATGCAGCAAATCCGAACAATCGCTCAAAATTAGCAATAAGTCCGTGCAGACTATCCTGTATCTGCTCACAGGGTACTGCAGATACAAGACGGAGGACGCGCAGGCGTAGTACTTCCTGTACTTCAAGCGTCTAATTCAAACGTCAGGCAACGCCGTAGATGCGATACCCTGTGAGCAGATACACAGTGCCTCCTTATTAATACGTAACTGCTCAGTGTTTCGCGCCTATATGCATGAATTCCATTTAATGCTATTCGCATAAAAGTTTCCAGAATTTGCCTATATCAAAAAGGTTGTATTCTAAACCAAATGGACTACGTGTTTTGAATGGTATAATTTTACCCAAAATGGTAAAATAGTCGTCTTTTTTCGGATATCAGCAAAAGCGACAATAGGGATAACTCTTTGATATAAAAGTAATTTTATTTTGCTAAACGGTTGGCATCATTATTGCTTGATATGTTGAATGGTCCGGAGAGAGGCTTCAACCTCTTTCTTGTTATTAATCATTCATATAAGTGAGGAGAAGCACTAATGAAAAAACTGGTACATTTAATTATTGCATTAACTGTGGTGCTATGCTGGGCAGGCGCAGGCTGGTCATCTACGACATTTGACATCATGCATGACTATGGCGTTCAAAAGTATCATCCTACTCAGGGAGATGGGCCTCTGACGAAAAATGCGGTCAAATTGAAAGACTGGAACCAGAGCAGATTTGCAGATGAATTTGATCTGAGTAACTATCTTATCGATGGTCCCATCACCATGGAAATAAGACATAAAGGAAATGGTCATAAACACTGTGGAGCAAATTGCTTTACAGAAAAGTGGCATTTCCTGGTTTACAGCAGTGTTGGATCAGGCAATGATCCTTATTACAACGAATCCACCAAGCTGGTTCCATGTGCAGATAATGATATAGACTGGTTAAGCTTCAGTGGTGGCCATTGGGTTACAGATTCATTTGAGATTGATCCTGATGCTGTCAAATTGACTCCTTTCAGACTTCTTTTTGCAGAGGAGACTTGCGGCAAGGACAAGATGAAACTCGATTATGTTAAGCTCTCCTTTACCGGCAGTGAGGTTCCTGTCCCAGGTGCTGTATGGCTCCTTGGCTCAGGATTGGTTGGCCTGCTTGGCTTCCGTAAACGCTTTAATGGTTAAACTTTTATGTTGCACCGCTCAGTATGTGCAGCACCCAATATCGTGAAAGTCAAGTTATAGCTCTATGTGTTTTACGCTGACTGTCATTACCGGGGCGTGCATAACGAACAATGAAAATATGTTTTTGCAGTTTTCCAGATTGTGCGCGCAGGGAAGTGAGGAAGCTGGAACTTTCAGTTTACAATTCCCAAACTCGAGTTTGGGAATCAGCGTAAAAAGTTTGAGTTATTGTTTGTGGACAGCCCCTTAGTTAAAATTAAAAAAACCACAGAGGTTCCGTGCTATGCATGGAGCCTCTGTGGCGACGAGCATATATCGGACACTGTCCACGGACTTGTGGTCAGGGGAGAGTGTCGGGAGAGATCAGAACAGGCAGGCAGCAGGGATCAGCGTCCTCTGCTACCCCTGCCATGTCCTTGACCGCCGCCGTGGCCATGTCCGCCACCTCCACCACCTTGATTGCTGTAACTGTGATTGTAGCTGTA
>WFRQ01000182.1 GCA_015486425.1 Deltaproteobacteria bacterium
CAAGATATTCACTGGTCACTCTCAGAAACAATACTCCTATTGTAATGAGCAGCGCCGTTTGTATTTCAAATTCTGACCAGTAGAGTATTAGCCAGGCGCCCTGTATAAAGATAATGGTCCTTATCAGTACCCCGATATGTTGAGGTATGGTCGTTATTTTCCTGCTGCATGTGTAGGCACTCAGGATGATATTGCCTGCTGCAGTTAGCAGGAAAAGCAGTGCCCAGAAACATGCAGGGCCGGTCAGGCGTACCGCATAAAATAGCGGTATAAAAAGTGCCATTGCCGGAAGAACCCCTGTCCAGAATGCCAGCTTTGGTCTGAGAGTCTCTCCTGCCGCACACACTGTCAGCATAAAGATGTAGATAAAGGCGGTTAGGGCTGGCAGATAGGCCTGGCCTGTGGAGCCTGCGGCCCCTGCACCGGCCAGCACAGCTACTGCTCTGCAGGCTGCCATGATAAAGGCTCCTGTTAACAGGAACTTTGAATGGATATGGGCATAAATCAGAACCAGCAATGCCAGGGCTGAAACCGCGTAGCATGCCTCTGTGCCAGTAATGGCCGCAATTGCAATGCCTGCAATCAGGCATGCCCAGCCTGTGGAATTGACTGTTTCCTTTCTGAGTCTTCCGGATGGCAGGGGCCTGTCTGGCCGCTCCATCCGGTCCTTTTCCTCATCAGCCACATCACTTAACAGCAGCCCAGCTATATAAATCAGGACGATGGATATGACAGGAGCGGCACATGCAGCAGGGTCTATGCGGCCTGTAACACAGACATATCCCGCTACCGGCTCGAGGATAACAGTGAACAGGTTGGGAACACGCATAAGCCTGAGCCAGGCTGTCAGGGTATTGTCTGCTTTACCTTGATAGGGCCCGTTTTTTTTCATACCATGCTAAATCGTTTTGTAATGCTTCTCTTGGAATTGGAATTTTTATGTTTCCGAGTTAGTTGGTTAAGGATGGATACGACCACCCAGTGTTAGCCTTTTGTTGGAGCCATGTTGGAGATGCTTCTTCCTCCATCGCCAATTTCAGGTGAAGTAAGCAGGGTTAATTTGACAAGACTGCGGAGCGAAGAGCAGCACCCGAAGGACTTGACCTTGATAAATTAACCCCGTTTGCTACTACAGTACAGTCTGTTTGCTGGCGCCGTTTGGCCTTTCTTGCTTCCCTGGCTGCCTCCAACTTGGCATCACGATCTTTGAAAATTTGCTTTTCGCGGCCTTCGAGTTTTGCTTGCGGGGTTATGTACCCAATGGCACTGTGCAACCGTACCGTATTATAGTGCTGAACGAATTCACCGACAACTGCAAGGGCATCTTCCAGTGAAAGCAGTACCCCGGGACGAATGCATTCCGTCTTCAACGACCGATGATATCTCTCCAGTTTCCCGTTGCTTTGCGGATAATAGGGGGATGTACGGACATGGGTCATTCCAGCTATTCGGATAAACTCCTTAAATTCCTTTGCAATAAACTGTGGTCCATTGTCGGATATAATCCGTGGTTTGGCATCGGGGAAGCGCTCCCGTGCCCTCTGAACGATAATTTCAACCTCAGCCTCGGTCATACTCTCACGGATCTCCCAGTGGACAATATATCGACTGCAGCCATCCAGGATGGAGCAGAGGTAGTAAAAGGTACCACAAATATTGATGTGGGAGATATCAATATGCCAGTGTTCATGCGGCTTAAGCGGTTGTTTAAATCCATTGCCCTTTTTATTAGGCTTGCTGTTCCAGCGTTTGAGCAGGCCGGCATGTGACAGCACTCGGTAAACAGAACTGGGACTGACCGCGACTATATCCTGGTCAAGCATCATAAAGGCAAGGCGACGATACCCTTCAAGGGGATTCTTCTCGTGAAATTGAATGATCGCCGCCTTCTCCCATTCTTCAAGCCAAAAGTCACGGGGTATCAACCCGTTATGTTCGTTAGCTTTGCCATAGCGAGATCGCCAGTTGTAATATTTGCTGCTGGAAAGCCCTAACCAGAGTAGAAGCAATTGCAACGGCAATTCCGTTCTGGCAGACCAGTACTTGATGAAATCAACAATAGCATCCCGGATATCATGCGGAACCCAGGCACCTTTCAGATTTCCCCAAGTTTTTTTTTAGCTTGATGTGCGCTTCCATAAGTTCGGACACGACTTCATTTTTGGCAGTAAGTTTTTGTTCAAGCTCACGGATACGCCGTTCTTGACGGATTTCCTTTGAGTTCCGCTTACTGACAAAGGCTGACTGAACGTTTTCAAAGAACTGTTTCTGCCAACGGTAAAACACCGCCGGCGAAAGACCATGCTGATCACATAAATCTGATACAGGTATTTTGTCTACGAGGTGCCGCTTGAGAATGGCAACTTTATCCTTGGGACAGTAGTTCTTGCGTCGTTTGGCCATGAATTTTGCCTCCTGTTGAGTAGACTAACTCAGACAAGGCAAAATTCCAGTTTCCGATGAACCAATACAGTTTTTTAATTGTATAAAGAAATTCTGGTCCTCATGACCGGTCATCAGCTATGGTTCTGGCATTATATGATGGCTGAAAGCACTCTTTTACTGTTTAGGCCAGTATGGTGTCGAACTTGGAGGCATTGTACCACAGTACGATTGAGTATCAGTATGGGTTGTCAAAACATTTCTGATCTTTTTCCACCCTATTCTCCACATCTCCGTATCTGTCAGCAATGCATCATGTATTGTTTGCAAAGTATCTTGAAAGAAGGACATAATTCGGGACGGAGTCCCGCTTTGGAAGATGTTTTTAACATAGGTAATTGGCAGTAAGGGTGGTTTCACTGTCGATACCAAAAATGTAAAACCGGCAATAATCAAACCCGATTCTACGCAGCTCATATCCTCATCTCCACCAGAGGAATGACTCATACAGAGCATAAAATAGGCAACACTCATGAAACCGGCCAGGAATGAGCGGCCTACCATATAGGCGGCAAAAGGCGACTCGCCCAGTTGAAGGGCTTCAGATAGTCCGGCAGCAACACTTTCGGAACTGTTTGCTAAAAGGTTCAGGCCGTTGGCAGAAGTTAAAAGCGTGCCAAATATTCCGAGTGCGGCAGCCAGCCCCAATTGAAATACCCATTCAGATGCACTGTATCTCACTCCTGTCACGGTTTGCTTAATCAACATGACAGAGGCAGTGACAAGGACACTGATCATGGCACTATTAACCATCTGCTGAGCTAAAGTCCAATCAGCAAAACCGCTGGGGTCCTGGTTCATTACCGGATTATTTCGGGCAAATACATATCTATGGAGACTTTGGGGCTCAAAGATACTGCCTGTAAAGGTATCCTGAGAGATAAAACGCCCTATATCAGGATTCATCCATCTGGCCCTGAGATAATAAAAGCCGATATTGGCATCCCATTCCTCACCGTCAAACAGAAATGGATTGTAGGTCACGCCGTCACGACCGCGTATTTTCCCAAAGGAATCGTATACCCAGTTATCTGTTATGTTGCCTGTATCATCAACCAGCGACCTTGTGCTCATGCTGCCATCATGGAGATAATAAAATACAGTTCCTTCAGTCTTTAACGCTATTCTATGGTCTCCATAAATATAACTTCTTTTCAGGTTGCCGGTTTCATCTATCTCTCCCAATATCTGTGCATTTGTTCTGTTTCTATCAAGAATAAATCTGGTGAGGTTACCATCATGCTGTTCAGCAATCTTAATACCACTGAAATCGTATTGATATGTAGTCAACATCCCTGATGGAGTTACAACCGAGACAAGGCTATTGTCCTGATTATATGTGTAACTTGTCTCGCCAGTGTCAGTAATTTTGGATTTGAGATTACCATTAAGATCATAAGCATAAGAGGTGGTACCCTGGGTTCCTGTTTCACTAAGCAGCCGTTCATTGGCATCATAAGAATACGTGGTGGTACCTGACGAATCTGTGCGGGTCAATCTGTTGCCTATTTCATCGTAGGTGTAGGAAACATTGTCATCTCCATAGACCGGATCTGATATGTTTTCAGCAGTCAGGCGGTAAAGGGGATCATAGACATAATTTACAACGCGACCGGAATTTTCTTCTACCTTGACTCTGTTGCCTGCCGGGCCCAGGGTATAGGTATAACTGGAGAGAATGCTTCCAGATGAGTCAGTGTTTGAAAGCTGAATGAGACGATTAAGCGTATCGTACCTGTATGCTACTTTGACCCCGTTTGGATAATCAATACCGATGCGGTTGCCTGCATTGTCATAGTGGTAGGTAGTTTCCTGATTATCATATCTTACAGCCACCAGTCTGTTGGCTGCATCATAGTTGTACCGTATAATGCCTGTTGGTGCTTCCATACTGAGCCGGTTTCCCACCCCATCGTATGAATATGTTGTTTTTATATCACCGGGTTCCGTAATACCTGTAATGCGACCACGTGAATCATATTCATAAACAGTGTCGCCATGGGAATCAGTAATTTTACTTTTAAGGCCTGCATTATTGTACGTGATTTCAGTAAACGAACCGTCATCATATGTTTTGCGCGTGAGCCTGCCCATTTCGTCATACTGATATGACATAAGTGAGCCATTAAAATCGGTCTCGGTTTGGATTTTCCCATTTGGATAATAGGTGAGGGTTCGGGACATTCCCAGCGGTAGGATTTCTTTAATGATCCGCCCCATATTATCATATTCCCAGCGGGTCTCTTGGCCGTCCGGCGTTGTCTGGGATATCTTGTTCCCCATCTCATCGTATTGATATGAGGTGCTGTTGCCGAGACCGTCAATAATTTCTGTCAGATGTCCATCTGCATCGTAGGTATACTTCGTTTCAACACCGGCCTGATCCCTTTCCATGGTTTTTCTGCCCGCAGCGTCATACCACTGCTGAACATAAGTACCATCTGCAAAAATGGTTTTTGTCTGAAGACCTGCAGGGTTATAATCGTAGTAAGTAGTCCTTCCGAGAGCATCAGTCATAGCCGTAGTGTGGCCTGTCGCGTCATAGGCAAAAGTTGTCTGATGGCCCAGGGCGTCTATAACTGCTGTTTTGCG
>WFRQ01000183.1 GCA_015486425.1 Deltaproteobacteria bacterium
AATGGTAACTATTTAGTATTTTGTTCGTGGTTCTTTCACCATTGGCCACCCAATGGTGAAAACGTAATTCCCTTTGCGTCCTTTGCGTCTTGAGCGAAGCGGGCGGTTTAAAAAAATGAACCGCAAAGTCGCAAAGAACGCAAAGATTTTGCCTGCTGCAAAACTAATTTTATCTGCCCTGCACTTGGCAGATATACTGAATAGATACCCTCAATTTAGTAAAAGTATCCGGGGCGCTGAATGCTGCGTCCCGGTAATGATAAAGTTTCTCGGAGAGCCTGAAAAATTATGATTAACAAGGTCATAGGCTGGGCAAAAGATAGAATTACCGGCAATAGAGGCAAGGGCGGCAGCTCTTTTGTAACCACCTTTGCCAAGTTCCGGGAGATTCTTGCCCTTAACAATCAGGTTCTTGAGCTTATTGCAGAGGCAAATGACAAGCTGAGCGGCGACTATATATTTGACCGTCATTATATAGAAACCATGTGTGAAGAGGCCTCTTCAATGGTGCAGCAGCTCATTTTTGGTCTGGATGAGATGGCTTCAGGCAAATACATGGCTCTGCATGAGGCTTTTAACAGAATCAAGGATGATATAGATGATATTCTGGCAGGGCGTCAGCCAAGGTCGGAAAATACATTCATTCTGCCATACGGCAGTATAAACAGGGACATGACCCAGGAGGTGGGCGGCAAGAATGCTACCATAGCCCAGGTAGGAAACTTCATGGGCATAAAGATTCCCGAAGGTTTTGCAGTTACAGCAGCCGCATTTGCCGCATTTATGGAATCAGACGGTCTGAGAGAGAGGATAGCAGAGATCACAGGGAAATGGGAGCGGGATGAAATAGATGCAGCAACAGCATCTGAACAGATAGAGCCCCTTATAATGGAAGCCCCTCTTCCCTCAAGGCTGCGTAATGAACTTGAGGCTGCGGCAACTACCATTACTAAGAAACACAGAAAGAAAAAGGTTTTTTTTGCAGTACGAAGCAGCGCCTGGGGAGAGGATAGTGAGCATACCTTTGCAGGTCAGTACAGGAGCATACTCAATGTGCCTGCGAACAAAATCACTGAGGCTTACAGGCAGGTTGTGGCAAGTGCGTACGGGGCCAGGGCACTGGAGTACAGACGCCGCATAGGCTACCACGAAGAGGAGGTGGTAATGCCTGTGGCGTGTCAGGTTATGGTAAACCCAAGGACAAGCGGGGTGCTTTACACTTATGACCCGGTTGCCCCTGCCAAGGAGGTAATGATCGCCACTGCAACCTGGGGGCTGGGCGCGCCTGTTGTCTCCGGCACAACAATGGTTGATGAGTTCAGTGTAGAACGCAGGCCTCCGCACAAGGTGGTTGAGACCAGGATTACCCAGAAGATGAAGGCTCTTGTGCTGTCTGAACAGGGCGGCACTGTTGTGGAAAATGTGCCGGAACACAAGCAGTTATCGCCATCCCTTACCTTTGATGAACTTTCAAATCTTGCTGATACAGGTCTCCTGATAGAAAAGAATTTTCGCAAACCCCAGGATATTGAATTTTCCTTTGACAAAAAGGGGGAACTGGTAATTCTCCAGACAAGGCAGCTTGCTGTCAGGGCGTTTAACGCCCCTTCGGCCTCAGAACTTGCGGAAATAAGAGACAGGTATGAGGTCATCCTGGACCACTGCGGCGTTACTGCCCAGGACGGCATAGCAGCCGGGCCTGTTCATATTGTTCGGGATGACAGAGACCTTAAGGATTTTATCGCAGGTGCGGTGATTGTGACCAAATTTGCATCTCCGAGGCTTGCCGCGGTTCTTCACAAGGCAGCAGGAATTATCACCGAAGTAGGTTCCATCACCGGACATCTGGCCACAGTGGCCCGGGAGTACAGGGTGCCTGCTGTATTTAACTGCGAACAGGCCCTTGCTGTCCTCAAGGAGGGAGAGGATATTACCATTGACGCTGAGGAGCCTGTCATATTCCGGGGTATTGTCAAGGAGCTCCAGTATTACAGCCTGGCAGAGGAGTCTATTGAGGAGACCTATGAATAC
>WFRQ01000184.1 GCA_015486425.1 Deltaproteobacteria bacterium
GGCATGGACTACCATCATGTTTCTCTACCAGGACCTTGACAGGAAGACAGGGGATTTCGGTCCCGTAAAGGTGAGTATCAGGCGGTACAGAAAGACTGGAAATTACTTTCGTCAACAGAGCAAGTTCAATATTTCAAACAGGAAGCAGGCTGAAAAAATATGTGGTATACTTACCGGGTGGCTTGATAAAATGTAACAGGTAGGGAGAATTGTTAATTTTGAATTCTTAATTATTAATTCTGAATTGTATCTATTCAGCGTATCTGCCGGGTGCAGGAGAGATGGAATTAGTTTTTCAGCAGGCAAAATCTTTGAGTTCTTTGCGGCTTTGCGGTTCATTTTTTTACCGCCCGCTTCGCTCAAGACGCAAAAGGGATTACGTTTTCACCATTGGGGTAGCCATTGGTGAAAAAACCACGAGCAAAATACTAAATAGTTACCATTAACATAACATTGCTGTTAATACGCTGAACAGTTACTCTGAATTTAGGTGTTTTATGGACAGGTACCATAATTCAAAATTCAAAATTAACAATTCAAAATTAACAATTATGGCAAGAGACTAAATCGCCAAGTTATGTTTGGACAGCCCCTAAGGAATAAGTCTGGAGTTTTTTATGCCTGCGGAATTTCGCTTTGATGCTTCCAGAAATATACTGCGTGGAACCATGACCAGTCCTCTCACCCTGGATGATATTGAGAGGGTTGTGAGAGCAATGGTGGAATCCAGGGAGTTCCCCCCGGATACCCCTGCTGTCTGGGACCTGAGCGGTGTTGATTTCAGAACGATGGATAAGGCATTTGTTGAACGTGTTATTAATACACGAAAACAGTTTGTTCAGCGTGACAACGTTCGCATAGCACTCATTGCCCCTGATGATCTTGGTTACGGCATGTGCCGAATGTACGAATTTCTTTCTGCTGATCTGGCTCACAAAATCATGGTGTTCAGAACTCTGGAAGAAGGGGAGAAATGGCTGATAAAAGGGGACCCGGAGCCCCGGATTTAGAACAGGGCCTCCAACTGTTGAAGTTCAGTTATGCTCATCTTCTAACCTAATTTGAGCCATTTTGCTGGTGCCCAAACTCCTGTTTGGGTACCCATTGGTCTGAAGCTCCTGCTTCTTTCCTTATTCATACCTGCAGAGTGGGTCACCTGTTCCTGCTGTGGAAGCTGGAGCTTCCGGGTGTACGTTCCCAAACTGGAGTTTGGGAACCAGCGGATAAAGATCAACTGCCTGACCCGGAGTGGATTAGACAGTATGATCGACGCTGCCAAGTGATTCCTTCTTATATCAGTCGCGTTCTGCAGCCGGGTACATGAGAATTTGCACAGACTTAATTGAGAAGTTACAAAAAGATGGATGGTTGCAAAATGCTATGCTTTGTATTAAAATAGCAACTCCAGTTCACATGGCATAGGAGGTTTCAATATGGCAACCGCAGTACGGGTCTCAGACGATCTTCTGTCTGATGCAAGAAAATACAGCAAAGTCGACCATCGTTCTATTACCGGTCAAATCGAGCATTGGGCAAGAATCGGCAAGTGTGCTGAGGAGAATCCAGATTTAACTTATGAGCTTGTCAAAGAAATTCTGATCGGGGTCCAGGAATTGGATAACGAAGAAAAGTCGGAATACTCATTTGGATAGGCTCACATGAAGGTCTTTCAATCGAGGTCGTTTGCCAGGAAAGTAAAGAAACTTACAGCAGCAGAAAAATCAAAAATAGACGATGAAATCAGAAAAATTATAGCAGAACCCCAGATCGGTGTTGAAAAGAAAGGAGATTTGAGAGGGATTCACATTCACAAGTTCAAGGTAAAAACATCTTTATATCTCCTTGCATACAGATTCACCGAAGATTCGCTTGAACTCATCATGCTTGGGCCGCATGAGAACTACTATCGAGACCTGAAAAAGCAATTAAAATGAAATGCACTAATTTCATTATATTGGAATTCCCCTCAACTGCTGAAGTTCAGTTATAACACACCATGGCCTTGTTCCCGAGACCCGCGGGTCGTCTGCCCTTTTTCGAAGTGACCTGGTGTCACCGGCAAACAGCGCGGTTTTCCACCCTGCTTTTGCCGCAGGAAGTATATCTTTGAGCATGTCATTTCCTGCATAGAGCACTGATTCAGGATCTATGCCGTATTTTTTATCAAGTGCCTCCTGTACCGGTCGGAAGAGCGCATCAGATGGTTTTGCAGCGCCTGCCTTCCATGACCATTGGCACAGTTCCTCCTCAAAACCCCATTCCCTGAAATTTTTCCCCATCAGCGCCTCAAACATCAGCGGGGTGTAGAACTGGGCATTTGAAATAATTCCTGTTTTGATGCCTCTTGTGCGGAGCGATTCAAGCAGGCCTTCGGCCCCTGGCATGGGCCATACCGGGTTTGTTCTGAATTCGTAGGAGACAGCATGCAGCTTGACCTGTGCAGGTTGGATTGTCCCGTATTCAGCGCTTATGCCAAGCTCATCAAAGACCTGTTTCCATATTTCACAGATATCCACTTCAGGAAAATCAACACCCAGGTTTTTAAGCCTCTTGTGGCACTTGAGTATCTGCTCCCTGAATACCTCTCCTGCCCGCAGGGGCCTTTTGTCATCCTGCGCAAGGTTTATGCCTGCATCGGAAAGTGCCATTCTGAAAGCCAGGGCGCTGTGCTGTGCTGAGTCCTTTCCTATGTCTCCGGCGGCAGATATGAAAAGTGTTCCGTAAATATCAAAGATTACAGCCTCTACAGGCTGATGCCCCGCTGGCAGAACAGGGGACACTCCTGTTGGTATTGGGGCAAGGGGATGGGACAGGGATTTTATCAGCTCTATGAGGTTTTTCATAATCTGCTTTCTGCATTCATCCTCAGCATTGTGAGCCGTTCAGGAGAGAGGAAGTTTTCAAGCAGGCGTATTCCATCAAGTGCTGTTACTGATTGGGGTTCGTGTTCTTTAATGTCCCTGTATATCCTGATTGCGTTTTTTCCGTAGTTTTCAAGGCTGAAGTGCTCTTTAATCAC
>WFRQ01000185.1 GCA_015486425.1 Deltaproteobacteria bacterium
AAATCTCCTGTTCCTATAATATGGATGCCCTTGCGCTTTGCCGCGCTGTTAATCTCAACAGGCCTCATGGCCTTGCTGGTAGCCCTGCTGTAACAGGAGTGTATGTGAAAGTCGGCAAGGGTGACGCTGCTGTCCCAGGTAACCTTCAGGGGGCCGGGAGAGGTGTCGTAATCCTCACACGTTTTGTATTCAGGTGTGTTGGAAGACATTTGTCTCTATTCCTGTAATGCGGCTGCACAAAGGGTTAAACATGGAGCCTGACCTCAGCCCTGCCTGTCTAAAAGCGCTGCCTTTTCCTCAGGTGAAAGTTCGGTGTTCACTGATTCCGTGCCTAATTCTGGTGAACATACCCTGTCCTTGCCCATGGATTTGGCTTTAAACAGGAATTTGTCAGCCCTTGTAATAAAATCTTCAGGGGAGTCATGGTGGTCTTTTGTGAAGATATCGACCCCTGCGCTTATTGTAATATTCACTGTGGTGCCGCATGCGTCAATCTCAGTGTTTTCAAGCGTGCGCCGCAGTCTTTCTGCGGTTCTTATTGCGCGGAACAGGTTTGCACCTGGAAGGATGATGGCAAATTCATCCCCTCCGTATCTGCACACCTGGTCGCTCTGCCTGGTGTAGCGTTCAAGCAGTGCGGCTGTTTCCTTGATGACACAGTTTCCGGCTTCGTGTCCCAGTGTATCGTTAATCTGCTTGAAACCGTCTATGTCCATCATGATAAGCGCAAACGGGCTGCCGTTTCGTCTGGTTCTGTCCATTTCCTGTGCCAGGACCCTGGTAAGAAATCTGTAGTTGTAAAGTCCTGTGAGCGGGTCCCGTTCAATGAGTTCCTCAAGTTTTCTGCACCTCTCTTCAAGTTCTGAAATACGTTCCTGAAGTGGACAGTGTGTTATGCCTGCAGGACATGAATAGTATGTGGGATCAGATGAGTTATACATGACAGTTCTGTAAATAAAAATGGCAGGAAGGCTGAGAGTCTCAGTTGGTTTTTATGTTATATCCGGCCCGCAGGCATTAGAGAGTGTGGTAAATGTACACATGCTCAATGGCATACAGTGATAAAATATTGACCATAAAGACGCAAGGGGTTAGCTTGACATATCTGTAAAAAATATTTTTAGAACCGTATCTGCTCACAGGAAACCGCATCTGCTGTGTTGTCCGGGGCTCGAAGTACCGGCAGTACGCCTTCGCCCCCTCCGCCTTGCATCTGCAGTACTCTGTGAGCAGATACAGATTGACAGATGAAAATGTTCTCAGCATGCAGTGCTTTGGCACCTCAATCCATGTGTGAGTTTTTTCTGAGGTGTTGCACAGGCTCTGCGGGGTTACAGGAAACCTCAAATATCCTGAATTCAACATATCAATATGAAAATGAAAAGTGTAAGGAGGATACCTGCGGTGCGGGACGATCGAGGAATTTATTACTATCCCATTCTATCAAATAAAAGTATCAGGATGTATGTACGCCCTGTTGAGGATGAGGTGGAGTTCAGACTCTATGACAGTGATAATCCCGAGGCGTGGGAACAGCACAACTGGATTCCATGGACGGCCATTCAGCAGGCTGCCGAGCTGTACAGAAAGGAGAAGCGCGGTGGCCCTCCTCTTCATCTTTATGATTTTGAGGTGGCTGTGCGTCTTATACGCGACGAATACCGTCCTGATGAAGATAATTCAAATGGCGCAGGGGAGGGGCATGCATGAGTGCTCCTGTTGAAACAGAGTTCTTCTTCCCTGGCATTCATCAGCAATTCGGCTTTTTTATGCCTGACCAGCCTGCATGGACAGCGCTTGATGGTCTCAAGGGGTTTATCCGTGATGCCATCTCTCCTAATCTTCCGGATTTTGTGCGGACCGGGCTGCCACTACTGAAACATGCGGCGTTGTTAGACGGCCAGTGGCACGAAGACGGTTTTGAAGTTGTCTGCGGCACGCAGACCAGGGGAAAGTTTCAGGTCATGGCTCAGGGCAAACTTCGTCCTGATGCCGTGCTTCTGTGCGCCGGGTCTGTTTTTGCAGGCAGAGATGTGGAGCTTGGAGAGGGAGTTGTGGTGGAGGCAGGGGCCCTGGTAAAGGGGCCGACCATAATAGGCCGGTATACAGAGATACGACAGGGAGCATACATTCGCGGGGATTGCCTCACAGGTGAAAAATGCGTTGTTGGTCATACCACAGAGGTAAAGCATTCAATATTCCTTGATAATGCCAAGGCAGGTCATTTTGCCTATGTGGGGGACAGTATCCTCGGGCGGGATGTTAATATGGGAGCAGGCACCAAGCTTGCAAACCTGCGTTTCGGCCCTGGAAATGTCTTTATATCAGTGGAAGGCAGCAGGGTGGATACAGGCAGGAGAAAAATCGGTGCAATTTTTGGTGATGGTGTACAGACCGGGTGTAATTCAGTTACCAATCCCGGAAGTATTGTAGGTCCCGGCTCGCTTATTGCACCCAACACTACGGTGGCGCCAGGGGTTTACGGGGCAAAGTCCATTATCCGCTGATGCATGGCTGTTTGCGTGATACCTGATTTTTGCTTGTTCCCAAATTCATGTATAAAGAATTACGGTAATTATTCAGTGTTGGGTAATGGTATTGTTTTCATGCAATCAGGATGAAGACGTGGAACATTTAAGAATAGCGTTGGATTTTACATACACTTTTCAGTTGGTTCCCATGTTCAGACTGTTTGTTAACAGCAGGCGTTCTGCCAGCTTCATGTATTATTTTTAAATTTATAAGGAGATTTTTGATGTTCAAAATTGCAAAGTTTCAAATGGTCCCGCTGCTCCTGATTTGTGCAGCCCTTCTGATTTCGTCTAATTCATGGGCAAAGGATTCTGATATTCTGGCCAAGGTAGGCAAGTATACCCTGACTGTAAAACAGTTCGAGGAACAGATTAAGGAACTGCCGCCCCAGCTTCAGATGGCTCTGAAGCAGCGTCCGGAGCTGAAGAAACAGTTCCTTGACCGTTGGGTACAGCTTAATCTTCTTGCCTTGGCTGCAAGAGACAAGGGGCTTGAGAAGGACCCGGATGTAAAGCTTCAGCTTGAAGAGGCCGCAAATTCCATACTGGCCAGGGCTTATATGAGAAAGGAAATTGATACTCAGAAGATTGCTGTCTCAGAC
This sequence comes from Deltaproteobacteria bacterium, assembly GCA_015486425.1. Classification (GTDB taxonomy): domain Bacteria; phylum Desulfobacterota; class Dissulfuribacteria; order Dissulfuribacterales; family QOAL01; genus S144-17. Next base: position 3,134 of record WFRQ01000185.1, read on the forward strand.
AAGGAGGTTGAGGACTATTACAATGCCAACAAGGCAAAATTTAAAGAGAAAGAGTCTGTAAAGGCCAGTCATATTCTTATAAAGGTGGACAAGGATGGTGACAAAAAGGCCTGGGAGGCTGCAAAGAAAAAGGCTGAAATGGTCAGGGAAAAGGCCTTGAAGGGCGAAAGTTTTGCCAAACTTGCTAAAGAGTATTCCGATGACCCCGGTTCAAAAGGCAAAGGTGGGGAGCTTGGCTATTTTACCAAGGGGCGCATGGTGCCTGAGTTTGAAAAGGCGGCGTTTTCCCTGAAAAAAGGTGAGATAAGCCAGCCCGTCAAAACTGCATTCGGGTACCATATAATCAAGGTTGAGGATATCAAGCCTGCGCATCAGAAGAAACTCTCAGAGGTCAAGGAGACTCTCAAGGCTGAACTCCTGAAAGAGAAGCAGAAAAAGGCCATGAATGAGATACTTGATCAGCTCAAGAAGAAGTACAAACCAGTGGTACATGAGGAACTCATAGAGTCAGGCAAGAAGTCCCCTCACTGATCTGTTTCTTTATCCTGATTTGAGCGATTGTTCGGATTTGCTGCATATCCGCTCAACTTAGGTTTATCATTAATTTCGCAGCCTGACTGCGTTATTCCTTATGGTCAGGGCAGGTGGTATTTGATATACTGCCTGCCTGCATAATCTATGAAAAAACCTGAAAAAAAGGTTGTCATCTCCATTCTGTACTGGATTCTGGGGCTGCTCATGGTTATGGGAATGCCTCAGATTCTCCTCCATCTCCAGACAAGGAATATATCTTATTCTGAATTCAAGGTGCTGCTCAGGCAGGGCAGGGTGATAGAGGTGCGTCTCAGCCCTGAAACCGTGCAGGGCATTGCCTTTACCGGCACAGAGAAGAATATAGATGCCATACGGGAGCAAGTTGCCCGCATAAGCTCAGGAAGCTCTGTCACCGGACGGCTTTTTTCAGACGGAGGTGGTCAGTCGCTTCAGCAGATTATCAACGCCTTGAAAAAGGATCCAGGTTTTTCCGCATCATTTGAAATTTTCAGCACCAACAGAGTAAAAGACCCTGATCTTGTAAAGGAGCTTGATGAACACGGCGTTGTGTATGAGGGTGTCAGGGAGAGCATGCTGGGGCAGATTTTCTGGGGCACCATTGTACCCATTGCGTTCTGGGTGGGGTTGTGGTTTCTGCTTGTAAGGGGCATGGGAAAGCCTGGAGCAGGTCTGCTTTCAATTGGCAAGTCCAGGGCCAAGGTTGCGGTAGAGAAGGATACCGGGGTCAGTTTTGACGATGTGGCAGGATGTGTCGAGGCCAAGGAGGAGCTTGAAGAGGTGGTCTCCTTCCTGAAGGAGCCTCAGCGCTACGAGGCCCTCGGTGCCCAGATTCCCAAGGGTGTTCTGCTTGTGGGCCCGCCTGGCACAGGCAAGACACTCCTTTCAAGGGCGCTTGCAGGCGAGGCAGGTGTGCCCTTTTATACCATTTCCGGCTCTGAGTTTGTGGAGATGTTTGTGGGGGTTGGTGCTGCCAGGGTCAGGGATCTGTTTGCACAGGCAAAACGAAATGCGCCGTGTATCATCTTCATAGATGAGATAGATGCCATAGGGAAATTTCGTGGCGGTGTCATGCCCGGAGGCCATGAGGAACGTGAGCAGACCCTTAACCAGCTCCTTGTTGAGATGGACGGGTTTGAACCAAATATCGGTGTGATACTGCTTGCAGCAACCAACAGGCCTGAGGTACTTGACCCTGCGCTGCTCCGTCCCGGCCGTTTTGACCGTCAGGTGGTGCTTGATGCGCCTGACCTCAAGGGCAGGGAGGCAATTTTAAAGGTGCATGCAAGGGGAAAGCCTCTGTCGCGGGATGCAGACCTTCATGCCATTGCCCAGCGCACTCCTGGTTTTTCAGGAGCTGATCTTGCCAATATCATGAATGAGGCTGCCCTTCTTGCAGCGAGGCAGGGGGCAAAGGAGATAACACAGGAGTTTCTTGAGGAAGCGGCTGAAAAGGTATTTGCAGGGCCGGAAAGAAAGAGCAGAAGGCTCGGAAAAAGGGAGAGGAGGCGTGTGGCTGTCCATGAGGCGGGTCATGCGCTTGTGGCCTTCCACTGTCCCAATGCCCAGCCTGTTGCCAAGATATCAATTATACCCCGTGGCAAGGCAGCGCTTGGCTACACCCTTCAGCTTCCAGAGGAGGAGAGCTTCCTCATGACCCGCAGTGAGCTTCTTGACAGGATATGTGTTGCAATGGGAGGCAGGGCCGCGGAACTTGAGGTGCTGGGTGAGGAGAGTTCCGGTGCTCAGAACGACCTTGAGACTGCAACTGATATAGCAAGGAGCATGGTTGCGCGTTTCGGCATGAGCGAGGCAATAGGGCCTGTGGCCCTTTCCAGGGAAACAAACCCGTTCCTGAGACCGTCAGGCCTGTTTGAGCAGAATGAGACCATGAGTCAGGAACTTGCTTCCAGCATGGACAGGGAGGTGCGGAGGGTCTTGACAGAACAGGAACAGAGAGCCAAAAATATCATAGCTGAAAACAGAAAGGCTCTTGAGGAGGTTGCTGAGAAATTATTGACTGACGAGGTACTTGCAGCCTCGGAATTTGAACATATAGTTAGGGACGGAAAGGAAGATGATGGGGAATGATGTGTGTTCAGGGAACGTGGTGATTTGTACTGCAACTGAAATATTCAGCCGTGATTTAAAAGGAGAATAGAAATGAAACTTGAAACAGGAACCCGCTTTTCTGCCCGGATTCACCTTATGGTGTGGATCTTTTTTATGACATGCTGCCTTGTGGGCGGCATTGCTGGAAGTGCAGCGGCCAGGGATTCCAATGTGGAACTGCTGAGCCGGATGTCCGATGCATTTGCTTCCATTGTCAAGAAGGTTGAACCTGCTGTGGTCTTTGTACAGGTATCGAAAACCATCAAGGGTGGAGGTCCGGGAGGAATGGCAGGAGACCCTTTCGGTCTGTTTAATGACCCGTTCTTTCAGAGATTTTTCGGCCCCCAGTTTCAGCCCCGTCAGCGTCAGCCAAGGCAGTTCAAACAGAGGGGGGCAGGTTCTGGCTTTATCATCACCAGTGATGGCTATATCATGACCAATAATCATGTTGTTGGCGAAGCTGATGAAATAGATGTCAAGCTCTCGGATGGACGAAAGTTCAAGGCCAAGGTCATTGGTACTGATCCTAAATCCGATGTGGCGGTAATAAAGATAGATGCCAAACAACTGCCTACTATCCCGCTTGGAGATTCTGAAAAGCTTGAGGTTGGTGAATGGGTACTGGCCATAGGAAATCCGTTTGGCCTTGCCCACACAGTAACTGTTGGAGTTGTCAGCGCCAAGGGCAGAAGCCATCTCGGCATCAATGACTATGAGGATTTCATCCAGACGGATGCGGCCATAAATCCCGGTAACTCCGGCGGCCCGCTGATAAATATTCATGGTGAAGTCATAGGCATGAATACCGCCATCTTTTCAAGGAGCGGCGGTTCCATGGGTATTGGTTTTGCCATACCGATAAACATGGCCAAGGCAGTAAAGAATCAGCTTATCAAAAATGGCAAGGTCGTCCGGGGCTGGCTCGGGGTCATTATTCAGGATATAGATGAGAATCTCGCGGAATCCTTCGGGCTCAAGTCCTCTGAGGGGGTACTGGTGGCAGAGGTATCGCCTGACTCTCCTGCTGCAAAGGGCGGTCTTAAACAGGGTGATGTCATCTTGAAGCTGAATGGAAAAACTGTCAATGATGTGGGTGAGTTGAGAAACAAGATAGCACTTACCTCACCAGGTACTACTGTTAAATTTGACATACTGCGTGATGGCAAGAAGAAGGCTATCAAGGTGAAGATTGGTGAACAGCCGGACGCCAGGATTGTCTCAAAGGCCAATCATGAACTGCTTGGCAAGCTTGGAATGGTTGTTCAGGACCTGACACCTGAGCTGGCACAGCAGTTCGGTTACAAGGAAGGAGAGGGCGTCCTGGTTGCAGAGGTGGAGCCGGGCAGTCCTGCTGCAAGTGTCGGAATCAGGCCTGGCCAGCTTATAGAAGAGACAAACCGTGTATCTGTGCACGATATGAAGGAGTTTCTTGAGGCACTGAAGATATCGGAAAAGACAGGTCGCGTGCTGTTCAGAATAAGAGATGGTGAATATGGCCGTTATGTGGCAATAAGAATCAGGTAATGACAGATATTATACTGTGTGAAGAAGGGGCGGCTGTGCCGCCCCTTCTGCATTTTGCGGCAAAAATTGATCCTGACCGGGTATTCTTCCTGAAATTTATACTTGAGGGTTATGACAATATGTTCATAACCACTACACTTGACAGGAGAGCCGGTGTGGTACTCATAAGGTGCGTACAGGGTTGCGCACAGTATCTTGAGGACATCCTGGAATCCGTGAGAGAAAAGACAGGATTCGTCTGCATGGAGGAGGTATAAAAAGACTGCGGTTGCTTCAGGCTGGACAGATTTATACGAAAATAGCTCAAAGCTGGAAGCTCAAGGCTCAAAGCTCAAAGCTGAAAGCTCAAAGCGCAAGGCTCAAAGTAAAAAAAGCTGTTATCTGCTGGTTCCCAAACTCCAGTTTGGGAACTATAAACTGGAAGCTCCTGCTTCCCCACTTCCTTGGGCACACAATTTAATAAACCGCAAAAGCGTATTTTCATTGTTCGTTGCGCCCGCCCCGGGAATGGCGGTTCTCATGAAAAATTCTGATCTGTGTGGAAGGCATTTATGGTGTGGTATCTTCAGATCCTTTTTAAAAAACTGAGCCGTCATATCTACTGCTCTTTTTAAGGGGCTGGCACTGGTTTGGAAAAACAGGAATAAATTCAGCCTGTCATACATGACAGGCGAAATTTATTCCTGTTTGTAAAATATCTGCCTGTTAGTGTTGCATTGATACGTCTGAACCGGATCAGTCTTCAATGCAGTAGAGAGGAAATGAATAGTTGCACGAAGGATACCCCGAGGTTGTCCAGCTGCTGGCATCAAAAGTTCTTCCAACCCTTCCATTAACTTCGCTGCTGTCCGTATGCCAGTCATCACATGTATTTTCCGGGTCAGACTTCATGTCGTTCAATGTGCCTGTCCATGCGGAATCAGAGTGTCCTGCATACTCTCCAGTTTCTGTAAGATTCAGGACAGTTGGCAGTATGTCTTTCTTAAGATC
>WFRQ01000186.1 GCA_015486425.1 Deltaproteobacteria bacterium
AGCTTACATACAGGGACAGGTGACCTACCCTGCCGGTAACAACAAGGAAAGAAGCAGGAGCTTCAGACCAATGGGTGCCCAAACTGGAGTTTGGGCACCAGCAAAAAGTTTGAAAAGTGTGAATTGCGGGAAAACTATGGATAGAAAATGGATGAAAAACTGAAACAGCAGCTTGTGGAACAGTTCAGGGCCTATCTTGATACTTCACCTCCGTGTGATGTGACGTCAGAGGAGGATGTTGACCTCTTTGCGCTGTTTTCCGAGCTTGCAGGGCTCAGAAGCGAGGTGCGCCTTGAGTCAAGGCAGTTCAAGACAGCGCTTGATGATTTTCGTGCGGCCTTTGATGCCATTGCAGTGTCAACCGAACAGATAAGTTCAGGCCTGAGGAGAATTGAGTCGCGCGCAGGAAGCGGGGCGAATGAAGAGCTGAGGGCGCTGCTTCTAGGCATCCTTGATATTTACGACAGGGTTTCCCAGGCTGCCTCTTCTGAAAAACACGATGCAGGCTTGTTCAGCTTCATGTGTTCAGGTCTTGTCCGCAGGTATCAGGCCCATATTGAAGGGATGAACATGCTTGAAAAGCGTATCCTTGAACTTCTTGCCTCATTCGGTGTGGAGCATGTAATGAGCGTGGGTATGAAGTTTGACCCGGCGGTTATGAAGGCAGTGGATTTTGTCATGTCGCGCAGCCATGAAGATGGCATGGTGTGCGCACAGCAGAGAGCAGGTTTCCTGTGGAAGGGAAAGGTACTCAGGCCCGCAGAGGTGACAGTTGTAAGAAATGGAGGAGATGATGAGTGATGTAATTGTTGGTATTGATCTCGGGACTACCAATTCAGAAATAGCCGTGTGGAAGGACAATGAGGTACGAATCATTGAAGGAGAAAACGGCCCCATTCTTCCTTCGTGTGTAGGTATTGACAGTGATGGCAATGTCATAATTGGCGAGCCTGCCCGGAATCAGTACATTGCCTACCCTGAACGTACCGTAAGATCAGTAAAGCGGCTCATGGGAAGCGGCACCAATGTCACCATGAACGGCATGGAATTTACTCCCCAGGAGATATCAGCCATGATTATTGGTGAGCTCAAGCGTATGGCTGAACGCGAGCTGGGTCACAGTATTGAAAAGGCTGTCATAACTGTTCCTGCCTTTTTTTCTGATGTTCAGCGCCAGGCAACGAGAGAGGCCGGGGAGATTGCAGGGCTTCAGGTAGTCAAGATGATAAATGAGCCCACTGCTGCAACTCTGGTTTACGAGATAGGCACTGAAGAAAACAGAAAGGTTTTGGTCTATGACCTTGGCGGCGGCACATTTGATGTCTCTGTTGTCAATATGGAGGCAGGGGTTGTTGAGGTCGTGGCAAGCCATGGGAATAATGCCCTTGGCGGAGATGATTTTGACCAGCGCATTTCAGGCTTTATCACTGATTATCTCATGGAGGAGCATGGCATAACAGATATTCCCGAAAATGCCATGGCAAGGATAATGCGCGCTGCAGAAGATGCAAAGAAGGCGCTCTCTTCACAGCCCTTTGCAACTGTCCGGGAGGAGTACCTGCTTGAAAAAGACGGAGTGCCCTTTCATCTTGAGCTGGAGCTTTCCCGCGAAGATTATCACCGCATGATTGAGCCTCTTGTTGACGAGACCATGGAGGCAGTCCACTTTGTTTTGAAGGATGCCGGCATGGTTGCATCTGATATTGATGAGATTCTGCTGGTGGGCGGTTCAACACGCACTGTTCTGGTGCAGCAGAGGCTGGAAGATATGTTCAGCATGCAGCCAAGAAGCGAGGTAAACCCTGACCTGTGTGTGGCCGCAGGCGCTGCAATACAGGCTGCAATGATCAGTGGAGACAGGGTGCATGCAGTGCTTGTGGATGTCACGCCATATACGTTTGGCACAGCCGCCATAGGTGAGATCGACGGCCTCCCTACACCTGATATGTTTGTGCCAATCATCAGGCGCAATACCCCCATTCCGGTAACAAAGAGTGAGGTGTTCTTCACTGCTGTTCCAAACCAGGAGGCAGTGGAGGTCAGGGTCTATCAGGGTGAGAACAGAAACGCCATTGAGAATCTGGAAGTGGGCCGATTTCGTATTGAAGGGCTAAGAAAGGGGCCGGAAGGGCAGGAAATCATTGCAAAGTTCTCCTTGGATGCCAACGGAATGCTGGAGGTCGCGGCCATAGAAAAGGCAACCGGGCTTGAGAAGCATATCACCATTGAAAATGTGCTTTCAGGTTCGGGCAATGATAATATAACCCAGGCAAGGGAGCGCATGCGGGATTTACTTGGCCAGGAGGAAAGCAGCTCTCAACAGGGTCCCCAGGGAGCGCAGACAGACCATGCTGCCCGGAAGGCAGAGGAGCTTGTTGAAAAGGCACGGGCAATGCTCGACACTGCTGGAGATGACGACAGGGAAGACCTTGTTGATATGATAGACGCTGTCACTACCGCGCTTGAGTCTGGTGATGAAGCTGCCCTTGACGCTGCGCTGGAGGAGCTGTCAGATCTGATATTTTATCTGGAGAGTTAGAATTATGGAGCGTTGTCCTGTATGCAGAGCGCGTTTTAGGGGAGAGTCCCGGTGCAGAAGGTGTCATGCCGACCTTGAAACAATAGAGAGAATTTCAAGCCAGGCTGACAGGCTCACCGCCTGTGCTGTTCAGGCCGCCAGCAGGGGGGCCTTTGAGCAGGCGCACTCTTTGGCTCTCAGGGCCACGGCCCTTCGCAGCACTCCTTTCGGCAGATGTGTGGCAGGGTTTGTGTCAACAGTGCTTGACAGGGAGGGGCGCTGATTGAGAAGCGCATCAGCCAAAGAGACGGGAAGCTGACATCTGGAATATGCCAGGCTTTAGTTTTTCGGCCACGTTTTTTTCCATAACGATCTGAATAAATGGTATGTTGCCCAGAACTGTCCGGTGTCTTTTGTGGTGGTAGGCGATTTCAGAGCGTGAAACCTTTGCCTCTGCAAGGAGCCACGGCTCATCCTCCCTTGTAACAAGAAAATCTGTTTCCCTGCCGTCACGGTCGCGAATGAAAAAGAGTTTGAAATTTCCTTCCCCGGAATCCTCCCACATCTCCGTAAGGGTTTTAAGCTCCATTGCCACATAATTTTCAAACATGGCCCCTTGGTTATTATTGCGGGTCCAGTCATAAAAG
>WFRQ01000187.1 GCA_015486425.1 Deltaproteobacteria bacterium
CTACGCCTGCGGTTTTGCTCAATCAGTTCAACTCAGCCTGACCTAAATCTGAGCGCGCTATCATCCAACTTATTTTTGGACAGCCCCTTAGCATGAAAGTTGGCTCCAAGATCAAAGGCGGAAGATAGAAGGGAAAAGGTAAAAAATCATATCTTCAATCCTTTTACTTTGAACCTTGAGCTTTCAGCTTTGAGCTTTGAGCTTTGAGCTTTCAGCCTTGAGCTTTCAGCTTTCAGCCTTGAGCTATTTATAAAAGCGGATATGCAGCAAATCCGAACAATAGCTCCAATCAGGTATCAGCAGGACTGTATGAATACTAAACTGATATTATGAATGTCAATAAGGGATACCATAATGGCTGATTAATTGTAACTGCTCCCCCCCTCAAGGATGAATTCCCATAACGGAAAGTCGCTTTTCACACAACTTTTTTTCTTGCACTTTTTTTACTCTGTATGGCATTTACAAATATTATTCTCAATAGTTAAATGGTCAGGTTATAATTTCACCTGAATTGAACGCTTCAAAATATAGAAAATTATTATTTCAAAAAATTAAACGGATAATATGAACCTGAGTTGAGAGCTCAAATCTGGATAAAAGTTTAGGGGGTGTCTGAAACATGAAGGCGCTGGTAACAGGGGCAACAGGTTTTGTGGGCTCTGCGGTGGCAAAAAAACTGTGCGAGGCCGGTCATGAGGTAAAGGCGCTTGTCCGCCCTTCAAGTGTGCTTAAAAACCTCGAAAAAATGGATATTGAACCGGTTACCGGCGACCTTACAGACCCGGCATCGCTTTCAAAGGCCGTGAAGGGGTGTGACGCACTGTTTCATGTAGCGGCTGATTACCGCCTGTGGGTGCCGATACCTGAAGAGATATACATGGCCAATGTGCAGGGAACGGAAAACATCATACTCGCAGCCCTTGACGCAGGTGTGGAACGGATATGCTATACCAGCAGTGTGGCCACGCTGGGACTTAACACCGATGGAACGCCTGCTGATGAAGAGACCCCTGTCACACAGGATGATATGATTGGTCACTATAAGCGCTCAAAATTTCTCGCAGAAGAACGCGTACGGAAAATCATCAGTGAACACCAGGCACCCATTGTCATAGTGAACCCATCCACACCTGTAGGCCCCAGGGACATACGCCCTACCCCCACAGGCAGGATGGTGCTTGACGCGGCCATGGGAAAGATGCCTGCCTATGTGGACACAGGACTTAACTTTGCCCATGTGGATGATGTGGCTCAGGGTCATATCCTGGCATTTGAAAAGGGAAAAACAGGGAAACGCTATATCCTCGGGGGTACCAATCTCACTCTTAAAGAACTGCTGGGCATGATCGCTGAAATCACAGACCGCAGGCCCCCACTGGTAAAACTGCCACATAACCTCATAATTCCCATTGCATGGACCGCAGAGACATGGTGCAGATTGACAGGTAAGGGAGAACCTCTTGCCACGGTGGAAGGTGTGAAACTTGCCAGAAAGCTCATGTTCTTTTCTTCAGAACGGGCACGGGAAGAACTGGGTTACAGCAGCAGGCCTGTGGAAGATGCACTGCGTGATGCCATCGAGTGGTTCAGGCAGAACGACTATATGAACGCATGAATGCCTGCCCATGCGTCCTGACAGACAGATGGAGCGCAACAGGGTGAGGGACACCTCCGGGCATTCTCTCGCTGGCCAAAACAGATGAAAAAGACCGCCTTCATACTTTTCTTTTCAGGGATTGCAGCCTTTACTGCAATTCTTGGTTATTACGGCGCTTCTGAAATCGCATCGGCCCTTGCTGCCGCAGGCTTTGGCCTTGTACTGGTGACCGCCTCCCATGTCCTGCCCCTGTTACTTGATTCCATTGCCTGGCGTCCTCTTCTCCTGAATGCGAAGCGCCTTCCCTCTTTCATGCTGCTCTTCAGGGCCCGCTGGGTTGGAGAATCCATTAACTCCCTTCTTCCCGCAGCCCAGATAGGAGGAGATTTTGTACGGGCACGCATGCTTGTACAGCACGGAGTTTCAGGCACTGTTGCCGGGGCAAGTGTGATAACAGAACTTACGGTCTCTGTGATAACCCAGGTGCTGTTTACACTGATGGGCATTGCCTGCCTGATGTGGATGGGGGAACAGGGCATGGCAGGAACTGCCCTTGCAGGAGCTGTCCTGCTGTTTCTCCTTGCCGCGGGTTTCGTGACGGCCCAGCGCCTTGGAATGTGGCGGAAAATGGTGAGCCTGCTTGCCATGCTGGGCGGTGAGGAAAAATTCAGAACGCTTTCTGTCAGGGCAGAATCCCTTGACAAAGCCGTAATGGATATTTACCACAACAGAAAGGCCCTTGTAATTTCTGTTTTCTGGCGACTTGCAGGCTGGGTCGCCGGTGTGGTTGAGGTCTGGATAGCGCTTCACGTACTTGACGCCCCTGTAGGATTTGCTGAGGCATTCATGCTTGAAAGCCTTGGCCAGGCCGTAAGGGCCGCAGCCTTCCTGGTACCAGGCGCCCTTGGCATTCAGGAGGGCGGCTTTATTCTGCTTGGAAGGCTTGCCGGGCTTACACCGGAAATTTCACTTAGCCTGTCACTTGCCAAGCGTGTCAGGGAGCTGAGCCTCGGGATACCAGGTCTGCTCTACTGGCAGATTATGGAAGGAGCCCCTTTTTTTAACAGATTCAAAACCCTTTTTCACAGGAAAATAACATGAAAACATTTAACAGATACCTTGCAACAATTCTTCCCGCACTGTTCTCCCTTTCCCTGCTTGTTGTTCCAGTGTTACATGCAGAAGACGCGGCATCAACTCCTGATGCAGCACTCAAGGCCAATGCGTCACCGGACACATCCACTCCGCAGGCATGTGTTGAAAGCCTGCACAACGTATTGCTTGAGACCATGAAGACAGGTGATGAAACATCATGCGCCGAGCGTTACAAACGTCTTGAACCAGTGCTTGGCCAACTGTTTGACTTCACTCTTACAAGCCGTCTGGCGCTTGGCAGGAACTGGAAAAAACTCACTCCTGAAAAGCAGCAGCAGTTTGTCAGGGCATTTGCCGCCATGAGCATTGCCACCTATGCAGAACGATTCGACGGATTTAACAATGAAAAATTCAAGACAGTAGAGACAAAGGAACTGAGACCTGACAGGAAGGTGGTAAGGACTGTTCTGATTACATCAAAAGGTGAGGAGATACCTCTTGACTATACCTGTGTTCTTTCAGACAAAAGCTGGCGCATTGTGACAGTCACGGCCAAGGGAGTAAATGACCTGGCAATGAAACGGTCTGAGTACACAAGTTTCCTCAAAGAAAAACCCATTGACGACCTGATAGCTTTCCTCATGGAGCAGGCCAACAAATGTGACAGCAGTGACGCAGGAAAATGACTCCACGGCAACCCCGGATAAGGGCCATATTCTTTGATTACGGCGGCACGCTTGATTCACGCGGCCTGGCCTGGAAGGAACACTTCTGGCCCATTTATGAACGATATGGCGTAAACGTGGATTATGACAGGTTCGTAAAGGCATTTTACGCATCAGACGATTCGCTTGTTGAAGAAGGACGGCCTGACCTGGACCTGCACGGCATTGTGCATGAACAGGTAAGGAGAGTGCTCATGCATCTCGGCATTCAGGACCATGACCTTGCTGAAAAGATTGCCGGTGATTTCTGCAAGTCCTCACTGGAATCAATCAATGCAGCCATGCCGATACTTGAATATCTAAAAAATACGTTTCATCTGGGTATTATATCCAACAACTACGGCAATCTCGAGGCGATATGCAGACAGACAGGCCTTGACTCCGTAATGGATGTGATGGTGGACTCCAGGGTTATCGGCGCCACCAAACCTGACAGCAGGATATTTAAGGCAGGCATTGAACCTCTCCGCCTTGAGCCTGACCAGTGCATGATGGTAGGTGACTCCCTGCCAAGAGATGTAGAAGGGGCCCTGAAAATGGGCATGCAGGCTGTATGGCTGGTACCTGAGGAAAAGAGACGGGAGGCTGCGGAGATCAGGCCCTCATCAGAGGTGCATGTAATAACAGACCTGCGTGAAATTCCAGGCCTCACAGGCATGGAGGCATGATGAACAGGGTCAGAGCAGGGCTGATTGCTGCAGGCACAGGAAGCCGCTTCAGGGACGCGGGTTTCAGGCAGCCAAAGCCCATGATAAATGTTGCAGGAAAGCCTCTGATGGGCTGGGCACTTTCACAGTTCCAGGCAGCCGGGCTCAATTCACTCATCGCCATTTTTAACACAAAAAACTGTGAGGCATGTTCCAGCTATCTATCTGCCTCATTTCCGCAAATCGAGGCCGACATCAGGTGCCTTGACACCGCCTCCTCTTTTGAGAGCTTTCTGAATGTGCTCTCAAGGGCAGAAGGAGCCCGCCTGCTGATCACCACCACAGATTCCATCTACGCTCCCGGCACCCTTGCCAGGCTGCTGAAGTTTGCTGATTCCCTGAATGAGGATGAGATGATTCTCGGAGTTACAGACTTTATTGATGATGAAAAACCGCTTTATGCAATAATGGATGACACCGGGTGTATAACCCGTGTTGGAGAGGAGCCTGCACATTATGTAACATCAGGTGTATATCTCATGCCTCCGGCTGCATACCAGGCAGGCAAAACAGAAAATTTCCCTGCTCTCAGAAAATTTCTGGCCTTTTTACTGGAAAATGGTGTAAAATGTCGAGGTTTTGATATGGGAAAATCAGTAGATGTTGACAGGCCGGAAGACATGGGAGAGGCGGAACGATTCATCTCCACATTTAAATTACCTTCCTGACATTCTGCATAAACTTTCTTCCTGAATTGAACCTTTGCCGGTTTCACCAGGTATCTGCGAAAATTTGCAGGGTTGCATGTTGAACCGCGCATGCAGTGTAATACGGGAGCATTCCCTGTTTGTCCCAATATCATAACGTGCTGCGGCTGTGTAACTTCAGGACATTTGCTGTCTGCTGCATGCTGCATGCAGGGACGCTGGAAGCATTGGCTTCCAATTTATGGTTCTCAAACCTAAGGGTCTGTCCAAAAATAAATTGCCTGCGGGGAAAAACAAGACCATGCTCATACTGCAGACAATACACTGAAAAGACTTGCTGACTAATATGAATTTGAAATATCTTGGAATATTCCGTGAGGCAGAACATTCGCCTGACAGGGTTGTTGATGACGAACTTATCCTCAAGGCAGTAGCTGATAAGCTGTCAGACATGGATAAGGGACAGGTCAGGGTAATATTTCCCGCTGAGCTCATCACCATTGATCAATGTCCGAATGTCATCTTCAATATGGCTGAAGAGAAGCCCGTGCTGGAAAGACTATCAGAGTTTGAGCAGCAGGGTGTAAGGGTTGTAAACAGTGTACAGGGCGTTAGAAACACCTTCAGAAAAGAGATGACCGCCATGCTGAACGGCGTCTCTTTTGTCCCTGATACAGTAATATGTTCAACATCAAATCCTCCGCGAGGAGATGACTGCAGCGTGTGGGTCAAACGCGGGGATTATCATGCCATTGAAAAGGATGATGTTGTATTTGCAGCAACAGACAGGGACCTTGCAAACATACTGCGTTGCTTTGAAAAACGGGGCATTGATACAGTGGTAATCCAGCGGCATATTCCTGGTGACCTTATAAAATTCTATGGGGTCAGGGAACCTGACCATGGCGTCAGCGGCTTTACAAGATGGTTTCACTGGTTTTACCACAGGGATCAGGACCTGAAAAATTACCCTTTTGACACAAAGGAACTTCAGTCAAAATGCGAACAGGCTGCTGACATACTCTCTCTTGAGATTTTTGGTGGAGACGCAATTATTACAGACTGTGGCGACATTTTCATAATTGACGTTAACGCCTGGCCAAGTTTTGCTCTGTTCAGAGATACGGCAGCACGTTATATAGCTGAACACATCAGGGACAAGGCAAACATCAATCAATCCCATGATTTCAGTGCAGCTTCTGAAAGCAGGATAAGGGCGGTTGCGCATTAGAGCCCGGATCATTGTATCAAGCGTTTCAAAAATTTGGGGGCTGTCCAAAAATAACTTCCCGATTTTCGGTTTTATTATGTAGCGCACCGATCGGATCCGCCCGTCAGGGATATATTTGAAGCAGGACCTAACCCGCTGGTTCCAAAACTCCAGTTTGGGGACGTAAAATCGGAAGCTCCAGCTTCCAGGCAATACCAGTTATGCTACGCAGCCGGTATTAAAAGGAATGAAGCAGGAGCTTCAGGCCACAGGCTTCCATAGAGGGATAGAAAATTCTGGAGAAGCAAGGTGAATAGTGAAAAACAACATAAAATTCCCGGCCCCGTGTCAGAGGAACTCTTCCATGAGGAGAGCCAATACATGGCCCCTGGCCTGCAGTCCATAGCACTGTTTTCCCGCATAGTGGTGAAAAATGCACAGGGGGTGCGCATCACTGACGTGGA
>WFRQ01000188.1 GCA_015486425.1 Deltaproteobacteria bacterium
ACATATAAACGAGCCACGCTTATATTCAGTGACCTGGACAGGCTTACAAAACTGCTTACCAGTGAAGAACGCCCGGTGCAGCTCATATTCAGCGGCAAGGCCCACCCCAAGGACAAGTTTGGTAAAGAGCTCATTCACAAAATTGTTCAGATGGCCAATATGCCCGAGCTGAGAATGCATCTGGTATTCATTGAAAATTATGACATTGAGGTGGCCAGATACCTGACCCAGGGAGTTGATGTTTGGCTCAATACACCGAGACGCCCCATGGAGGCAAGCGGCACAAGCGGCATGAAGGTTCCTGCCAACGGGGGAATTAATCTGAGTATTCTGGATGGCTGGTGGTGCGAAGGATATAATGGCGAAAACGGCTGGGCCATTGGTGCCGGAGAAGATTATGCTGACCCTGAATATCAGGATGAAGTGGAGAGCAGACTGCTATATGAACTGCTTGAAAATACCGTTGTACCGCTCTTCTATAACCGTTCAAAGCATGACATACCACTTGGCTGGGTAGAAATCATGAAAAATTCCATTCAGACTGTCTGCCCGTACTTCAATACCAACAGAATGGTTGAAGAGTACAGCACCAGGTTCTATCTGCCCAATATTGCCAAATGGGATGTTCTAAGCAAAAACGACTGGGACGAAGTACGAAAACTTTCAACATGGAAAAAGCGGGTTATACAGGATTGGCACAAGGTAGATATCAAGAGAGTTGAGCTACCTGTAAATGATTCACCCAAGGTGGGGGACAGAGTACCTATCAAGGCATGGATTGATCTTGACGGAATGAGCCCCGACGAGGTACGGGTAGATGCATATATCGGATACCTTGATGACAGTGGTGAAATCCCCGAAGGCCACCCCCTGCCGCTGCTTCCCACAGGCGAAGAAAAAGACGGGCTGTTCCTGTTTCAGGGTACCCTGCTCTGCCTTTCAAGCGGCATGATAGGTTTTTCAGTTAGATGTTATCCATTCAGAAAGGAACTCGGACACAAATTTGAACTCGGTCTTCTGACCTGGTGGGAAAATTAATCAAGAAAGAAATTGTTGTGTAAAAAACGTCTTTCCGTTATGGGATTCATCCGTGAGGGGGTGAGCAGTTACGAATATTGCTCATAACGTATGGGAGCATTCCCTGTTTGTCCTGCCTTTTCTATTATTGCGGAGGTTGTGTGGGGCTTTTTGAGGCTTGTTCTGAGAGAAAACCTGCACGGAACGTTGGGAAGACATCGTAACAGTTGACAAAGGAGATACGGTGAAGACGGCAATCCCGAAGGGAATAGTGAATCATCTGGGGGCGGAACAATTCGCCCCTATCTGGCCAACCTGTAATTAAACTTCCTTGATTCTCCGTATTTTGAAATAACCCACTGTCCAAGCACCCATTCCATCCCCTGATTCATGGAATCAAAGCCTTCCTTTTCTCTCTCGGCGCCTTCAGGCAGCTTTATTCCCTGGGCCACCACTGCCTTTATGCCTTTTTCGGTCTTTATAACCTCCCCGGCCTCTATCAGACCCTGAACATCTTTATCTTTAACCTTCAGGATATAATGAACACCGTTGCCACTCAGCACATAGTTGACTGTGACAGGGCTCTCACCACCTGATCGTTTAATCTGGCGGCTGGCAATCTCTATTCTTACAGAGGGGATGTCAAGGAGATGCCTCTTCTCCTGCGGGTCCATGTCTGATGCTTCCTGTATTTCATCCCGTGCTTTTTTATACCATTCTATGGCTTTTTGATGATCAACAGCCACACCTTTGCCATAAAGATAGATATCGCCAAGCTTCAGGCTGAGCCTGTAATCTTTTTTCTTTTCCGAGACCTTTGAATACCATTTTACGGCATCTTCCATATTACCGGAGGCCTCTTCAATGGCTGCCAGTTTCTGCATGGCATCACCGTTTCCACCCTCTGCAGCCACTTTAAGAAGTTTCAGTCCGACATCTGCAGCCTTGTAAGAAGAGACATCATCTTGCTCGGAAAAGGGAGGTGACAGATACATCATTGCAAGACGGAAGGCAAGGTCTGGCTCCACCCTCTCTGCATCTTCAGCCATGGCGTCATATAATTCAGATGCCTGATCCAGGTACTTTCTTGCCTGCGCCCCATCAGGTTGAACAGAACCGGACAGACACTGTGTGGCCTCAGGGAATACAGGTTCGATCTGCTCAGGCAGGGCACCTGCATAGAGCTGGGCAAAAAGCATATCAGCAGGAGCATAACCATCTTCCGCTGCAGTAGTGATATACTTGAGAGCCTTCTGCTTTCCTGCCTCGTCGTCACTGCACGCAAGCGCAAGCCCTTTCTGAAAATAATCAGAGGTGGAGCAGAACCAGCATGCCTCGTGATGCACCCCCTTCACCAAAAGGGCTACCCCTGCTGTGCCTGCAAGACAGACCAGAAATATTACAAGTGCCTTCATATTATTATTCTGCATTTTGTGACCCCTTCTGTATAAACCGCATCAACTGCCCTTCCACGCTGATTTATTTTTTCATGTTGAGATCATGAGGATTGCCATGGCATTTACTGCAATCCCCAAATTTTTCAATCATCTTCTTGGCGTGGGGTATGGAGTGACATGACTGACAGGTAGGGATATTGCCATGTTTTTCCGCATGACAGAATACACACTTAAGACGACCGTGCGCCGCTGATGTGGATTTCATTCTCTCTACGGGATCAGGATGACAGCCTGCACATACCTCATTTGGAACATCAGTGCCGTAATTTATATTGGTGGGCATATGCGGATTGTGACACGCCATGCAGGAAGCATTGTCAATAAATTTCGTATGCGGCTTGTCATGGCACTCTGTACACAGCGGCCTGTAGCCATGGGTGTCATGGTGACAAACCGAGCAGTTTACCGCAGAGTGTGCGCTTGGATAGTCCTTTATCTCTTTTGCCTGCTGGGAATGACATGTGGTGCAGAATGGTTCAATGGACTTCATGTCAAGGCTTGCCAGCGGGGCATGAGCATTAGTATGACACTTGAGACACTGCTTCATTTCCTTGGAGTCACCGTGGGGAAGATCATGACAGTTCTGACAGTGAGGCACCCTCTCATCCCATGTAAGGCCGCGCTGAAAACTGTGATAGGTCTTATGACAGAATGTGCAGTCCTTTTTGTGAGCCCCCTTACCTTTTTTAATAGACATGTACACAGAGTAATGACACCTGGCACACTCCCTGGTGGTAAGCGGCTTGATATCCTGGCTGTAAATATCCTGCCCGGTATCCTCCTGTCCGGCATTCTGATTTGCGCTCTGTTCAGTTGCCTTTTCAGTACTATGTTCGGAATTATGCTCCGCAGCTTCTTCCTGCGCGTAAAGCCCCTGGGAAATCAGGAAGACGAAAGAGATAAGGCAGCAAAATGCAAAGAGGCTGAACTGTTTTCTCCGGCTGATATTTTTCATATTACCTTCTCTCCTCCCCTGCCCTTCCAGGTTGAACAGTCATGGTCCTCTATATTCAGGCTATGGGCTGTTCAACCCCAAGGGGCTATATAAGGGAAAAATCTAATAGAAAATTTTAAACAAACCTACTTCTGCAGCGCATGAGGACTGTTATGACATGCATGACAGTCAGGGTACTGACTGTGCATTGATGCTGGGTGAGGTTCCCCGTGGCAATCAACGCATGTCAGGATAGATTTATGTTTCCTCCTGTGACAGTATGCGCAGTTCAGGTCATGATGTTTAGTGGCGTTGGCTTCAAGCTCAGAAACTTCCTGCTCATGACAGGCACCGCAAAGGGCCGGTTCCACGCTGGAACCATATTCCAGCAGTGTGGGCGCATGAGGAATATGACACTTCAGACAATCCTCATACTTCATATCAGGACTGTGAGGCTTATGACACTCGGTACACTTGAGGAACTGTCCATGGACCTTATGACACGCATTGCAGTCAAGCTTGGAGTGAGCGCTGGGCTTACGCTTCATATCTTCGATTGGGCCCTCATGACACGTGGCACAGGCAGGTTTTACGTCCTTGGCCCTGGACAGGTCAATATCCATCGGGGCGTGAGGATCGTGACACTTTGTACAGTCCTCAGCAGTAAAGTGCCTGTTTTCTTCTGGATCATGACATTTCTGACACTTGGGGATTACCCCCTCCTTGTGTGGAGGATGCTTCTCGTGACACTCAACACACTGGAGATTTTCAAGGTGGGCTGCCCCCTTCTCCTTGAAGGTGGTTACTATGTCATCATGACAGGCAGCGCATCTGTCAGCAGTTGCCTTGTCTGTCCACACATAAACAGCAGGTTTGTGCGGGCTGTGACAGGCAAGACAATCGGCAATTGTAAGATTCTCAGCGTGTTTCTCATGGCAGTCCGTGCATTTGTGGTACCTGCCCTCAGCCAGTCCGTGGCCGTTATGACAGTTGTTGCAGTCCTGTTCAGAGTGAGCGCTGGGGAACTCCTTCATATCAATGCCAGGCTGCGGATGACAGGTTACGCAGCCTGGTTTGACATCTTTGAGTTTTGTAAAATCAGTTATTATCGGTGCATGAGGATTATGACATCTCTTGCAGTTTTCCAGGGTAAAGTGCTTTTTCTCTGCCGGGTCATGGCACATGCTGCATTCAGGAATTATTACCTTTCCTGCAGGCGGATGCCCCTTATGACAGTCAAGACACCCTATAACATCCCTGTGAGCTGACTTCTGGCCGTTTACGATTGTGACAATTTCATCGTGGCATTTAACGCAGTCACCATTAGATAAAACAGGTTCCTTTACCTCGGCGCGTACTCCTGAGACAAAGATCACCATTATCACAGACAACAGCCAGCAGTAACTGAAAAGAGCTTTCATCCTCGCCACCTTTTCCCTTTCTATCAGGCCCGCTCAGCGAGCGGGCCGAACAGGATCACTTTGCAAGGTTATGTGGATCCCTGTGACAGTCAAGGCATTTGGGGAATTTGTTGTGTATGTACTCATCATGGGGCTGATCGTGACACTCTTCACACTGCATGATGTTCTTGTGATGTTCGGGGTGACACTCGTAGCAAGCCAGGTCATGGTGAGCTGTCTTGGAAGCAGCAAGCAATCCTGCCTCGGAGTCGTGACAGGCGGCGCACATTACAGGTGCAACATTGTCGCCGTAGGTAACATCTGTGGGGCTGTGAGGCCTGTGGCACAGGAAGCAGTCGGCTGCCTTCATATCATCTGAGTGGGCATCATGGCAGTCAACGCATGTATTATACTGTCCTTCGCCAAGTCCGTGAGCATAATGGCAGTTGTTGCAGTCCTGCTCGGAGTGGGCGCTGGGATGAAGTTTCATCTCGGCATCCTGCTCGGCATGACATGCAATACATGCAGGTTTGGCCTCTGGTTTGGCCTTTGTGAAGTCAATCTTAAGGGGATGGTGGGGATAGTGACATGAAACGCAGTTGGGAACAGCAAAGTGCGGATTGTCTTCGGCCATGTGGCACATTGAACATTCAGGTATGCAGTTTTTCCCTGCAGGAGGATGCTCAAGGTGACATTCAGTACAGCCTACATCCTTGTGTGAGGCTCCGTTTTCATCAACATCAACAACCTCTGCCCTGTGACACTTTATACAGTCAGAATCATCGAGAGGCACAGGGGCTGGTTCTGAATTCTCGGCTGCAGCAGCCGCAGGAGCTGCTTCTTCTGCCGGCGCCTCTTTTGCAGCAGGCACTGCCTCCTTAGCTGCCGGTGCTGCCTCTTTTACAACCGGTGCAGTCTCTGTACCCGCAGGTGCTACTTCCGCACCGGAACCTTCCTCTGCCATTGAAGACATTGTTGTCATAACAAGAAAACAGCAGACGGTAAGCAGGATTAAGGAAATTTTTTTCATTTTGCCCTCCTCAAAAATAGGTCATGATACCCTGCAAAAACAGGGTGTGGTGAACAGTGGTGGTGTCGCCTCTCCCGGGTCGCTCCTACATTCCACAAGACCCCAGGCATTTGTGCCTGACCCTACAAAATACAAAATTCCGCGCCGCTGTCAATCACGTTGCTGAATTTCCATTCATTTTTTCCATTTAATATGGCTGAAAAATTTTCCCGGACTTGTAACTATCGTATGTTCCTTGAGAAAAATTACAGAATCGCCTGAATACGTTCATAAATATTGCAATTGCCTTATGCTATTTTTATCCGAAAATAGCTGAAAGCTGAAAGTATAATAAGCCATATTTGCTTTCAGCTTCCGACTTTGAGCTTTGAGCTAACTTTCATGTCAGGGGGTGACAAGCCCCATGTCATGAAAGTTTAAAACGCTATACTTATGTTTTTCTCTGATTTTTTCTTGTTTCTATATAATGCAGGGCCTTGCTTATTGAAAGTTGCATATTGGAAGGGCCGGAACGCACATAGAACGCCTCGTTCTTGCCGGTTGTAAGAAAAACAGGCCTGTCTGAAGTCCTGACCCTGACCACCACAACCGTTTTCCCCAGAACATTACATATTGAAAAATCGAGAAAAGGAAAAAATTCAGCGCCGATATGCTGATTCACAAGATTTTTAAAATGCAGACCACACCGGTCATCATTTTCGAATTCATCTTCTTCAAGGCCCAGAACAGCACCACTGTCATCAACTCCTATGAGCAGAGTACCTCCCTTAGAGTTCATGAAGGATACCACGGCCTTGAGCCAGGCAAGCTCAATTTCCTTTCCAAATTTTCCTGTGTGCAGATTTTTTCTCATGGTGGACTTGAACTCCACCCGTTCTCCTTCTCCCTGCCTTATGATCTCAAGAATATCATCAGAGGTCACCCCCCCTCTTTCCTCATCCCTTGCAGTAAGCACCCTGCCATACTTCCACATGATCCAGGTAATCACACCGACACCTGCAAGCAGCACAGCGAGATAAAATATCATTGGGGGGCCGGAAGCTGCACTGAGTAGTTCCCTCATATCGCTTTCAGGAATAAGGGTACCAACCCACATTCCGTGTTTATGAATATCTGCATAGTCAGAGAGAGGGGAAATTGCCACCCACCATTTCCGCCCCATCCAGTCAAAGCTGAACGGGCCTTCAGGAATTTCACCACTCTGCTTCCACTGGGCAATCACATGACCCAGAACATCAAGTGTATCAATCTCCTTCTTCTGCCCGCCTCCCTCATGTGTTGAAAACTCTCTGCGTTTTACCAGCACCTGCCAGGTTTCTGTCTCAAGCAGAAACGGGATGCCCCCTGCATGGGAATCCTCTGACCGGACTGCTCCAAAAATTTCATCAAGGTTGACTATAAGGCTCAGGAGCCATCGAACGTTGGGGTTATCAGGGGTTTTCCATATAATCGTGGCTCCAGCGGCAGGACCTCTGGTAAGAGCGCTGTTTACAGGCCCGGTCCATTGAATTTCGTCATCCTGTCCGTTGGCAAGCGCCTTTGATGCAATATCTCTGGTAAAGACCTTGACGGAGGAAGCAGATACACTGTCTGTCTCAACACATCTGTCAGGCTCTGTACACTCACTTGCGGCTGTTATGGTGTCCTTTCCATGAAGGCTCTTGATCTGCAGGGTCATAATTCCACTGTCACCGCGCAGAATCATATATTCCCTGCCTGTTGAATCAGCCAGTATAAGTGCGTGGATCA
>WFRQ01000189.1 GCA_015486425.1 Deltaproteobacteria bacterium
AAATAAGTTGGATGATAGCGCGCTCAGATTTAGGTCAGGCTGAGTTGAACTGATTGAGCAAAACCGCAGGCGTAGCCGGGCTACGTTGAGGATTTTGTGATTGAAGTTCAGCTCAGGATGGCCTGAAGATGAGATGCGAAATCGGTAAGTTCTTTTTGGACAGCCCCTAAGTAGAATCTGTATTCAAACAGGGAAGGACCTTATATGAAATCTCAAGAATGGGAACGTCTCAGAGAGATAATCCGTGAGCTCTCCTACCGTGAGGGTACATTCACACTCACCTCAGGGAGGAAAAGTGATTTTTATATTGACTGTAAACAGACCACCCTGTCTGCTGAGGGGGCATATCTGTGCGGGAAACTCATGTACCAGGCGCTTGTGGACGCACCAGGGGTATTCAAGGCAATTGGCGGCATGACCCTGGGGGCTGACCCGCTTGTAACAGCGGCATCGGTTGTAAGTTTTCTTGAGGGTAATCCTGTGCCTGCATTTATCATCAGGAAGGAGCCCAAGGGGCATGGAACCGGCTCCTGGATTGAGGGTAAATCAAACATAGAACAGGGAAGCCCTGTTGCCCTTGTTGAAGATGTTGTGACCACGGCAGGCACACTGATCAAGGCCATTGACAGGACAGAACAGGAGGGTTTCAGGGTTTCACACGTAATAACGCTTGTGGACAGGCAGGAAGGCGGGAGAGAGCGCCTCAGGGACGCTGGGTATGACCTGCTCTCACTCTTCACCAGGGAAGATATCAAGGAAGAGTGATAAATCGTTCAAATCAGGAAATAGAACAGGAAAAATCAGTTAAATGAACATAAGAAAAAAACAGAAACACAGCGCATCAAAGGCAGTTGTATTCATCACATCAATCATCTGCCTGCTGTCAATTGCCCTGCCTTCATGGTCCATGAATGTCCTGGAAGAACAGCAGGACGGCCCTGATGAACAGGATCCGAGAGGCGTTGTCCTTCCTTATGCCTTTTATAACAGTAAGTTGAACATGGCATTTGGTGTGCTCGGCGGCACATCCGGTTACATTCAGGAGCAGGTTAACGGCGGCGGCACTGCCATGGCATCATCAAATGGCTCATGGATGCTGGGAGGTCTTATAATGGATCTCAGGCCTGTGCCTTCACTGTTGGAAAGGTTCTTCATAAGTTCTGTATTCAAGCTGGCGTGGTATGATGAAAATCGTGCTTATCGTGACGGCAACCCGCATTATACTGATGAAATTGCAGGGTCTAACAACTCGGATGAGGACAACTATCTTGAGGGACAGGGCTGGGATACGTTTGTAAATTTCCGTTTCAAATATCTGCTTCCCATAGGTCATGCAAAACACACAGTTATTAATCATTTCGTAATGAACAGGGGTATCCTTGTATCAGGGGCTGCGGGAGGAGACAGCTATAACCCCTTTATTTCAGGGAGGACTACCTTTGAGATATCTCCGTTTTATCGGTATCAGTCCGTGGATACCCATTATTCCACGAAGGACAGCTCCAAGACCAACGGCCTGAAGATGACCCTGCTTTATGATAACAGAGACTTTTATTTGAATCCATCAAAGGGCAGTGTTACCCGCTTCACCTATGCCAGGGATTTTGGGCTCATGGACAGTGATGACACATGGACCACCCTGGAGTTTGAATTCAGTAAATATTTTGATCTGGGCAAGATCCAGGGGTGGTGCAGGCAGACAGTCCTTGCCCTGGATTTCTGGACCGTTGACACTCCGAGCTGGGACACACGGAAGAATAATGACGGTTCCAGGTACATTGCCCACAGGCCGCCCCAGACCCTGGGTGCGAGCCTTGGCGGTTATTACAGAATGCGTGCCTACCCGGAGTTCAGGTTCAACAGCCGGGCAGCCATATACTATTCGGCTGAATACAGGGCTATGCTGGACTGGACACCGCTTGACAGGAGCACATGGCTTGGCGGACTTCTTCAGTGGGAATATCTGCAGGTGATCCCCTTTATAGAAGTGGGCAGGGTGAATGAAAACTGGAATATCACGGAACTGCACAAGAATATGAAGGTGGATGGCGGAATCGGGCTTCGTGCCGACATGCGCCGGTTTGTTCTCAGGTTGGATTCTGCAGTTTCAGACGAGGGAATGGGAGTGGTATTCTGGGTGCTGCATCCGTTCCAGATATCCTATTAGGGCATACCTCTTCGCACCTATACAATCATATGCCAGAAATAAATATCATAGGCGGCGGGCTTGCAGGCTCTGAGGCTGCATGGCAGGCAGCCAGGGCAGGTGTAGCGGTAAGCCTGCACGAGATGAAGCCGGAACGCTATTCACCAGCGCATAAAAGTCCGCAGCTTGCTGAGCTTGTGTGCAGCAATTCCCTGCGCTCAGATGCGGTGAACTCTGCTGTCGGGCTTCTCAAGGAAGAGATGCGCCGTGCAGGATCGCTGATCATGCAGGCTGCAGATGCAAGCAGGGTGCCTGCGGGAAAGGCACTTGCAGTTGACCGGAGCCGCTTCTCTGACTTCATTACCCGGGCCATATCTGATAACCCGCTTATAGAGATTAAGCGAAAAGAAGTCACTTCAATTCCTCCAGGCGGTCTTGATGAAACCATCACCATTGTGGCCACAGGCCCGCTCACCTCTGATTCCCTTTCAAAATCGCTGGCACAGCTCACAGGCGAGGAATATCTCTATTTCTACGATGCCATAGCCCCTGTGGTTCTTGCCGAATCCCTTGATATGACAAAAGTATTCAGGCAGTCCAGGTATGAGCCGCCAGGCCAGGGGGATTATCTTAACTGTCCGATGAACAGGCAGCAGTACGAAAGATTTGTGGAGGAGATGCTTGCAGGGGAAAAGGTGCCGCTTCGCCAGTTTGAAAAGGCCGCATACTTTGAAGGATGCCTGCCGGTTGAGGTCATGGCCGAGCGCGGCATTGATACACTGCGTTATGGCCCCATGAAACCAGTGGGTCTGACTGACCCGGCAACAGGCGAGACTCCCCATGCGGTGGTGCAGCTCAGGCAGGAGGACATTGACAGTACCATGTATAACATGGTTGGGTTTCAGACCAAGCTCAAGTGGAATGAGCAGGAGCGTATATTCCGCATGATTCCCGGTCTTGAAAACGCGGAATTCGTGCGTCTTGGAAGCATTCACCGCAACACCTTTGTATGCGCTCCAAAAGTAATCAAGCCAACGCTTCAACTGAAAAAACACCCCGGGATTTTACTTGCAGGTCAGGTAAGCGGTGTTGAAGGATACGTGGAATCCACGGCAATGGGGTGGCTTGCAGGCGTAAATGCCGCCCGCCTGGCGCTGGGACTTGAACCTTTGGTGCCGCCCCCTGAAACAGCGCACGGGGCACTTATCTCCCATATCACCAACATGGAAACAAAAAATTTCCAGCCCATGAACGTGAACTTTGGTCTGTTTCCAAGGCTTGGGAAGCGCCTGCCAAAACGAAAGAGAGGCGAGGCCTACGCTGACAGGGCCCTGAAGCAGTGGGAAATTTTTCAGGGAAAACCTTTCCCACCTGCGGAATAAGCAGGGCGCTGCCCTGACCTGCAGTCAAAGGGCACAGATTTTTTCTGCATATTCCTCAAGGCTCGCCTGCCTGACCATTCCTTTCCAACCTGCTGTTTTCATGGCATGTTGTCAAAAATCCATTCCTTTGTTTCCAACATATCTCACAGGCGTTTTTCCGCGCTCCCTGCATTTCGGGTCCTCAGGGCATGGTTCTTGATTAACATGTGATAGAGGAGTGATAAATACGGGAGCGTTCCCCGTTTGTCCCAATATCGTAATGTGCTGCGGCTATGTAACTTTTTGAGACAGGTTCCGAAACTGTTATGAGGTTTTTCAAACGTTCCATGCAGGGTTTCTCGCAGAACAAGCCTCAAAAAGCCACACAGCCTCCACAAGAATAGAAAAGGCGGGACAAACGGGGAATGCTCCCATAAATACCGAGAATGCAGTTTCAGGAACAGGCTTATTTAAGCCGAAAAGAACCCATAGACAGTCCCTCAAAACAGGTGATCCATGTCTTTATTATTCAGATGTGCTGTAACCATCCTGATATTGGCTTGCAGTGCCGCCTGCAGCGGCATTCCCATAACTGAGCCGGGCACTGAT
>WFRQ01000190.1 GCA_015486425.1 Deltaproteobacteria bacterium
ATTGGTCATGTGCGCTATTCAACCACAGGTTCCTCCATACTTCAGAATGCACAGCCCTTCTGTGTTCATCATGCAGGCAGCACCATGGCCGTTGCCCATAACGGCAACCTTGTTAATGCTCACAGCATAAGGCAGGAGCTTGAGAGCCACGGTTCCATATTCCAGACCACGATGGACAGTGAAATAATTGTCCATCTCCTGGCCAAGGCGGCTGCCAAGGGAATTGACGAGGCAATCATAAATGCCATGAAGCTCATCAAGGGTGCATATTCTGTTGTGATGCAGACGGAAAAGTCAATTATCGGTTTCAGAGACCCCCTCGGCTTCAGGCCCCTTGTTATAGGTAAGATGAATGACGCATGGGTGCTTGCATCTGAGACCTGCGCACTTGACCTTATCCAGGCAGAGTACGTCAGGGACCTTGAGCGCGGTGAGATTGTAATCATTGACCACAACGGCCTTCGCTCCATTCAGGGCCTGCAGGCCCCTCACAGGTCAAACTGCATCTTTGAATTTATCTACTTTGCCCGTCCTGATTCCAATATTTTTGGAAGAAATGTGTATAAGTTCAGAAAGGACCTTGGCGCTGCCCTTACAAAGGAAGTTACCACTGATGCGGATTTTGTGATGCCCTTTCCTGATTCAGGCAACTATGCCGCAGTGGGCTATGCGCAGGCGGCAAATCTGCCCCTTGAGATGGCGGTCATAAGAAATCACTATGTGGGCCGTACCTTTATTCAGCCCAGCCAGTCCATGCGGGATTTTTCAGTGCGCATCAAGCTCAATCCTGTACGCGAGGTACTCAGGGGCAAGAAGATCGTGATAATGGAGGATTCGGTAATACGGGGCACCACCAGCCGCACCCGTGTCAAGGAGATAAGGGATGCAGGCGCCAGGGAGATTGTCATGGTGGTAAGCTGCCCTCCCACCAGGTATCCATGTTTTTACGGCATTGATTTTCCCACCCGTGAAGAACTGATAGCATCGAAAAAGAGCGTTGAGGAGATAAGGGAATTTCTTGGGCTGGATGGCCTGCACTACCTTACAATTGACGCCATGGTAGAGGCTGCAGGCGGAAATCCTGACCGTTTCTGTATGGCATGTTTCAATGGTGAATATCCCCTGCCCCCTGATTCAGTTACAGGTAAATTCCTTTTGGAATAGACAGGGCAGGGAAATAGCAGGAAAAAAATAATCCATGCATTTAAGCGATGAATCCATACTGCAGAATGCCTCCCAGGCCATTGATATAGAGATACAGGGCCTTAAGAGGGTAAAGGCTCATCTCGGCCCAGAGTTTGTCTCTGCGGTGCGTATTATCCTTGATGCCACAGGCAGGGTGGTGGTAACGGGAATAGGAAAGTCAGGGCTTGTTGGCAGAAAGATAAGCGCCACACTTGCCAGCACAGGCACTCCGTCAGTATTCCTGCATCCGGTAGAGGCCATGCACGGGGACCTTGGCATGGTCATGGCAGGTGATGTTGTGCTTGCCATTTCAAACAGCGGAGAGACTGTTGAGCTCAATGCCCTGCTTCCTGCTTTCAAGGCCAGGAATATCCCGGTCATCTCGCTTACAGGCGGGCTTTCTTCCACAATGAGCAGGTTCAGCCAGGTAGTAATTGACACAGGAGTGGAGAGGGAGGCCTGCGCTCTGGGGCTTGCTCCCACTGCAAGCACCACCGCTGCCCTGGCAGTTGGAGATGCGCTTTCAGTTGTGCTTCTAAAAATAAGGGAGTTCAGTGAAAAGGATTTCAGGCGTAATCATCCGTCCGGCTCCCTTGGGGAGCGCCTCAAGGTGTCAGTAGGCCAGGTTATGCTTACAGGCCCTGATGTTCCTGTGGTAAAGGCAGGCACTTCAATGGAAAAAGCCATGAATGAGCTTGATTCCAAGCGTCTCGGCGCAGTGCTTGTGCTTGACGGCGATGAGAGGGTCACAGGCATAGTGACAGACGGTGATTTGAGACGGGGCGTGCTGCGTTTCAAAGGGGAATTAAGTCAGCGGAACGTGGAGGATATCATGACCTCTGAGCCCAAGCATGTCACTCCTGATACCATGGCTGCCGATGCCCTGGCACTCATGGAGCGACATCTTATTACAGTGCTTCCAGTGGTACAGGCTGATTCAAGGCTTGCAGGCATAGTGCATCTGCATGACCTGCTGGGCAAGGGTGAATTCAGATTTGCATAACCTGATTTGAGCGTTGCAAAATAAGGAGTTCAGCTCGTTCCCAAACTCCAGTTTGGGAACGGTATGGGCGGAAGCTCCAGCTTCCCCGTTTCCTTGAGCGAACAAATAGAGTGATAATTCTGAAACGTTCAAATTTGTTTTATCCCTGAGCTGTGGCACGGTTAGGCCAGGCTCTGTAAATTCCAGGAGAGGTAAAAATGGCAAGAGGTCTGAATAAGGTAATGTTGATAGGAAGAATCGGGCAGGACCCTGAGTTAAGATATACCCAGGATAATACACCTGTTGCCACGCTCAGTGTTGCAACAAACTCTCCGATAAAGAGGGGAGATGCGTGGGAGGAGGAGACAGAGTGGCACCGCGTGGTGGCCTGGAGAAGGCTGGCGGAGGTGGCGTCAGAGTATATGAACAAGGGCACGCTTGTTTATGTTGAGGGACGTATCAAGACCCGCTCATGGGAGGACCGTGACGGCAACAAGCGCTGGACCACTGAGATCATTGCCAGGGATATTCAGATATTGAGTGGCCGTGGCGAAAGGGCTGAAGGAGTCGAGTCTGCCCCTCCTGAGCCTCCAATGGAAGAAGAGCCGCCATTTTAAGGGGCTGTCCCTTGGGAAATGAAATATGGCACGTGATCTGAACAAGGTAATGTTGATCGGAAGACTCGGTCAGGATCCTGAGATACGATATACCCAGGACGGTACATCTGTTGCCACGCTCAGTATTGCAACAAACTCTCCGGTAAAGCGGGGAGATTCGTGGGAAGAGGAGACAGAGTGGCACCGCGTGATTGCATGGCGCAACCTGGCCGATGTGGCAGGCAGGTACATGAACAAGGGCATGCTTGTTTATGTTGAGGGGCGTTTAAAGACCCGTTCCTGGGAAGATGGCGAAGGCAGGAAGCGCTGGACCACTGAAATTATAGCCAGAAATATTTCCATGCTTGGGGGCAGAGGACAGGGAAATAAGGATGGCATGGAGGAAAACAGTTTCAGTGGCAGGGAGACCGAACCTTCTGAGCCGCGTACTTTATCCCGTTCGCAGAATAACGAATCAGAGGATGATGTCCCGCTCTATCCCTGACCTGCCCCTGTTTGAGCGTAATCGCAATACCTGCCTGTTTCTCACTCAGGCAGATGCAACGGGAGCATTCCGTGTTTGCCCCAATATTATAACGTGCTGCGGCTGTGTAACTTTTTGAGACTGGTTCTGAAA
>WFRQ01000191.1 GCA_015486425.1 Deltaproteobacteria bacterium
GGAGAATCAAGGAAGTTTAATTACAGGTTGGCCAGATAGGGGCGAATTATTCCGCCCCCGGCTGAGTAACTATTCCCTTGATGAGTAATATTCTTTGAACTGCCTGATTAATTTTCCCACCAGGTCAGAAGACCAAGCTCAAATTTGTGTCCGAGTTCCTTTCTGAATGGATAACATCTAACTGAAAAACCTATCATGCCGCTTGAAAGGCAGAGCAGGGTACCCTGAAACAGGAACAGTCCGTCTTTTTCTTCGCCTGTGGGAAGCAGGGGCAGGGGGTGGCCTTCCGGGATTTCACCACTGTCATCAAGGTATCCGATATAGGCATCTACCCGTACCTCATCAGGGCTCATTCCGTCAAGATCAATCCATGCCTTGATAGGTACTCTGTCCCCCACCTTGGGCGAATCATTTACAGGCAGCTCAACTCTTTTGATATCTACTTTGTGCCAATCCTGTATAACCCGCTTTTTCCATGTTGAAAGTTTGCGCACTTCGTCCCAGTCGTTTTTGCTTAGAACATCCCATTTGGCAATATTGGGCAGATAGAACCTGGTGCTGTACTCTTCAACCATTCTGTTGGTATTGAAGTACGGACAGACAGTCTGAATGGAATTCTTCATGATTTCTACCCAGCCAAGTGGTATGTCATGCTTTGAACGGTCATAGAAGAGCGGCACAACGGTATTTTCAAGCAGTTCATATAGCAATCTGCTCTCCACTTCATCCTGATATTCAGGGTCATCATAATCTTCTCCGGCACCAATGGCCCAGCCGTTTTCGCCATTATATCCTTCGCACCACCAGCCATCCAGAATACTCAGATTTATTCCCCCGTTGGCAGGAACCTTCATGCCGCTTGTGCCGCTTGCCTCCATGGGGCGTCTCGGTGTATTGAGCCAAACATCAACTCCCTGGGTCAGGTATCTGGCTACCTCAATGTCATAATTTTCAATGAATACCAGATGCATCCTCAGCTCGGGCATATTGGCCATCTGAACAATTTTGTGAATGAGCTCTTTCCCAAACTTGTCCTTGGGGTGGGCCTTGCCGCTGAATATGAGCTGCACCGGGCGTTCTTCACTGGTAAGCAGTTTTGTAAGCCTGTCCAGGTCACTGAATATAAGCGTGGCTCGTTTATATGTGGCAAAACGCCTGGCAAAACCAATGGTAAGCGCTTCAGGGTCAAGGATTTCTTCAGCCTGTTTGAGTTTGTATTTTGCAGCGCCTTTCAGGGTCAACTGCCTGCGCAGACGTTCCCTTGCAAAAGCAATCAGACGTTCTCTGAGTCTCTCCCTGCTTCTCCACAGCTCAAACGCAGGTACATGTTCTATGCGTTTCCATATTGCGTGATTAGTGGGTTCGTCACGCCAGCGCGAACCGAGATATCTCTCATAGAGCCTTGACATCTCACCTGACAGCCAACCCAGGGTATGTATGCCGTTTGTAACATGGGTTATGGGCACCTCATGTCTCGGAATCTGAGGCCAGATATCTCCCCACATTTTTCTTGAAACCTCTCCATGGAGCTTGCTCACGCCGTTAGTCTGGGAAGCCATCTTGATTGCCAGTACCGCCATGCAGAACTCTTCGGCATGGTTGCCTGCCTGAACCCGGCCCAGGTCAAGGAAACGGTCAATGCCTATGCCAAGCCTGTCTGCTATACCTGAAAAATAGCGGCGCATCAGGTCTTCGGGAAATCTGTCAATCCCCGCAGGTACAGGAGTATGTGTGGTAAAGATACTTGTAGCACGTACCGCCTCCAGCGCCTCGTCAAAATTCATGTTCTGTTCCTGAACCAGGCTCAGAAGCCTTTCAACTGCCATGAATGCTGAGTGCCCCTCGTTCATGTGACAAACCGTAGGCTGCCTGCCAAGTTTCCTCAGCATGCGAATCCCTCCCATGCCGAGAATAATCTCCTGCTGCAGGCGTGTTTCAATACTGCCTCCATACAGATGTGATGTGATCTGCCTGTCATGGGTCGAGTTGGAGGGTACGTCTGTGTCCAGCATGTATATCTTTATCCTGCCAACAGAAATACTCCATATCCTTGCAGCAATATTTCTGTCATAAAACGGCACTTCAATGGTAACAGGTTTTCCGTCATCACCCTTCAAAAGGGCGAGAGACATGTTGTACACATCATTTGACGGATATGTCTCCATCTGCCAGCCATCCGGATTAAGGTACTGCTTGAAGTAGCCATGCTTGTACAGAAGCCCCACTCCAAGAAGTGGAAGACCAAGATCACTTGCGGATTTCATGTGATCGCCGGCAAGTATGCCCAGGCCTCCGGAATAAAGCGGCAGACTTTCATGAAGACCAAATTCTGCTGAAAAATAGGCTATCCGTCCCTGATTTTCCTCAATATTTGCCTTCTGGTACCATGTACTGGCATTGAGATATCTCTCTAATTCCCGATGAACCTTCTCCATACGGGCAAGGAAAACCTCATCACGTTCCAGTTCTTCAAGTCTTGGCTGCTCAATGGTACCCAGCATGGCCACAGGATTGTGCCCGGTTTTTTCCCAAATATCCCTGTCCATGTCCTGGAAAAGGTAGATTGCGTCTGGAGTCCAGCTCCACCACAGATTCTTGGCAATGGTCATCAGTGGTTCAAGTTTGGCCGGTAAGTTGGGAATTATGGTTACTGTCTGGATATTGGGCATATTTTCAGTCTCCTGAAATAGTCATGATAAAAGGTAAATAGTAACTGTTCAGCGTTTTCGCTATTGTACGGGAATGGCCTGTTTTTCCGCTACTGATGACCAATTTTTTGATTTTTTAAGGTTCGCTCCGCCGAAATCGCGAAGCTCTCTAAAAGTAGAAAGCTCAAAGAACAGGAAATCATATTATTAATCTTTATACTTTGAGCCATGAACTTTCAGCTTTGAGCTGTTTTCACGGCTGAATATTCTGAGCTTTTACTCATATGAATTCTAATGGAAGCTAAGGTCACGGCAGGGAGTTTTTGCGAAAATTTCATTTAAAACTCTAAGTATCTGATATGGAGATTCATCAATAGCCGCATTTTCACAGCAGGCAGAATCATAAATCATCAGGCAGGATTGAAATCCATATGTATTTCACCGTCTTTTTCAGTAATAACCGCAACGCCACCCTTTTTAAGCCCCTTGAACAGGATGGCATCTGAAAGCGGATCCTTGACCTTTTCCTGCAGCAGCCTTCCAAGGGGCCGGGCACCAAAGGTAGGATCATATCCTCTTTGCGCAAACCACTCACGCGCTTCAGCGGTAAGCCTGATGGAAATTCCGCGTGCTGATAACTGGCCTCTTATCTCTTCCAGCATTTTTTCAACTATTTTTTCCATCACTGACTGATCAAGCCTGCCAAAGGGAATTATAGCGTCAAGCCGGTTTCTGAATTCTGGTGAAAATGTCTTGTTAACCGCCTCCTTGCCTTTTCTTGAATTATCACCTGCGGCTCCTGTAAATCCGATGGTATTGGCTTCAAGCTCCCTTGCACCGGCGTTTGATGTCATCACCAGGATGACATGCCTGAAATCGGCCTTCCTGCCATTATTATCGGTAAGCGTGGCGTAATCCATTATCTGCAGGAGAATATTAAATACATCAGGGTGAGCCTTTTCTATCTCGTCAAGAAGCAGCACGGACCAAGGATGCTTGCGAACAGCATCGGTAAGAAGCCCTCCCTGGTCAAACCCGACATAACCTGGAGGTGCACCAATAAGCCGCGCTACAGAATGCTTCTCCATGTATTCACTCATGTCAAAACGCTGGAAATGCACATCAAGGATAGCTGCGGCCTGGCGTGCCAGTTCTGTTTTACCTACGCCTGTGGGGCCTGTAAAAAGAAAAGAACCTATGGGCCGGTCAGGATGAGACAGACCTGCCCGCGCCCTTTTTATGGATGATGCAAGGATGTTCACAGCCTTGTCCTGACCAAAAACCACTGCCCGCAGATCCTCTTCAAGATGTTCCAGCCTGGCAAGATCAGATCGAGTGACATTCCTTGCAGGGATATTCGCCATGCCTGCAATTACATTTTCTATATGACGGACATTTATGACAGGTA
>WFRQ01000192.1 GCA_015486425.1 Deltaproteobacteria bacterium
AAATAAGAGGCAGAAAATGTTATGAAGTGCTGTGCAGGTGTCACAGGCCGGAGGACAAATGTCCTGTTGAATACATGCTTTCAGGAAAAGGAGAACAGGTATGTTCCCTGGAAAAGGAAATAGGCGGCAAACCACACCTTGTAACACTTTCACCAAGTTTGGACAGCGAGGGCCGCGTTGAGAGCATTGTCATGGTAGGGGCAGACCTGTCACTGCAGAAAAAACTGGAAGAGCAGCTCAGAAGGGCTCAGAAAATGGAGGCCCTTGGTACACTTGCAGGCGGCGTTGCCCATGACCTCAACAACATACTTGCAGGTATAGTGACATACCCTGACATTATGCTCATGCAGCTCCCGGAGGACAGTCCGTTCAGGAAGGCGCTTCTTACCATTAAAAAATCCGGGCTCAAGGCCACAGCGGTGGTGCAGGACCTTCTCACTCTTGCAAGACGCGGAGTCGAAACCCGCAAAGTCTTGAATATCAATGAGATAATCACCGACTACATAGAAAGTCCGGAGCTTAAAAAGACCCTTGAGGCAAACCGTGGAGTACGTGTGGAATCAAGGCTTGCGCCTGACCTCATGAACATTGAAGGCTCGCCTGTGCATATTGCCAAAACAGTCATGAACTTAGTGACAAACGCGGCTGAGGCCATGCCCAACGGCGGCATCATTACCGTGTCCACGCAGAACATCTATGTGGACAAGCCCATCCCGGGCTATGACAAGGTAACCGAGGGAGACTATGTACTGCTCACTGTTGCCGACAATGGTACAGGCATTGCGAGCCAGGACCTTCCCCACATATTTGAGCCTTTCTATACAAGAAAGGTCATGGGACGAAGCGGTTCAGGCCTGGGCATGGCAGTGGTATGGGGGAGCGTAAAGGATCATTTCGGTTATATAGATATTGACAGCACTCCTGGCAAGGGAACAACCGTAAGGGTATATCTGCCTGTAACAAGACAGGCAAGGCCCCGTAAAAATGGCATGCCGGTCCTGGAAGAACTTCGAGGCAGTGAATCAGTGCTGGTGGTTGATGATGTAAAGGAACAGAGAGAAGTTGCAAAATACCTGCTTGAAACACTTGGATACAAGGTAGATACTGCAGAAAGCGGGGAAGAAGCTGTAAAACTGTGCCAGAACTCAAAGTATGATCTGTTAATCCTGGACATGATTATGGACCCCGGCATTGACGGCCTTGAAACCTACCGGAGGATACTTAAAATAAGGCCTGGTCAGAAGGCAGTTATAGCCAGCGGTTTCTCAGAGACAGAACGCGTCAGAGAAACACAGAACCTTGGCGCCGGTGCGTACATCAAGAAGCCCTACACCATGGAAAATCTCGCCATGGCTGTAAGGCATGAACTTGACAAGTGAACAGGAGTATTTAAGAGCTGAAAGCTCAAGGCTCAAAGCTCAAAGTAAAAGAAGCTCTACTAATTTTCTGGTTCCCGAACTCCAGTTTGGGAGCGTTCCATGCAGGTTTTCTCGCAGAACAAGCCTCAAAAAGCCATACAGCCTCTGCAATAATAGACAATGCGGGACTAACAGGGGATCCACCCCCTCCAACCTCTTTTTGGACAGCCCCTGAGCGGGAAAATAAAATCATGGATTCAGCAGTACCCCTATTGTTCAGGAGATGTTATAATATCTGGATGGAGCGTTTTGAAATCTGGAAAAGTGATTTTTTTCAATAATGAGCTACACCCGCAGCAAACAGCGGGGTATCCAAAAAAACAGGGAACGAAGCAAGCTTCAGGGAATTAAACCCGCAGAGATTATTAAATGACATCATCAAAATCACGCATCCTGGTGGTGGATGACGCAGTAGATATTCTTGAAGTTATAAAAATGCGTCTTGAACTGCTGGGATATCATGTAGACGCTGTAAGTGATCCGCTTATAGCCCTTAAAAAATTTCATGAAGGGGAACGCTATGATCTTCTGCTTACAGACCAGAAGATGGATGGGCTTACCGGCACTGAACTCATGGAGAAGTGTCTTGAGATAGACAGCACCCTTCAGACCATTATCTTCACTGCATTTGGAACCATTGAGCAGGCTGTGGAAGCAGTCAAGAAGGGCGCCTACTCGTATGTAAGCAAACCCATTGATCACAACGACCTCTCAGTAAAGATTGCCCAGGCTATTGAAAAGCGCTCCCTGCTGAACCGCATGTGCTATCTGGAAAATGTCATTGGTAACCAGTTCCGGTTCGTTGACATGATAGGCAACAGCCCGGCCATGAAAAAGGTATTCAGCAAGATAGCACAGGTAGCCGCCACGGAAAGCACCATCAGCATCTATGGCGAATCAGGCACAGGCAAGGAGCTTGCCGCCAGGGCCATACACCTGCACAGCAGCAGGTCCGAGGGGCCTTTTGTGGCAATAAACTGTGCTGCCATTCCTGAAACTCTGCTTGAAGATGAGCTGTTCGGCCACATCAAGGGCTCATTCACTGGGGCCTCCAGTTCCAAAGACGGTATGTTCCGCACTGCGGACAAGGGAACGCTCTTTCTCGATGAAGTAGGAGAGATGAGCGAGGCCATGCAGGCAAAACTGCTGAGAGTCATTGAAACAGGGGAAATAAAGCCTGTTGGAAGCGACCGCATTACAAAGGTGGATGTGCGCCTTATAGTGGCAACCAAGCGAAACCTCAAGGAGCTGGTGGAGCAGGAAAAATTCAGGGAAGACCTGTTCTACAGGATTCACGTAATCCCTGTTTATCTGCCGCCGCTCAGGGAGCGCAGAGAAGACATCATTCCCCTGCTGCAGCACTTTCTTAAAAAATACTCAGGCAGGACCGGACAGAAGATAGTCCGTGTAGAGCAGAGGGTGGTGGACCGGATGATGGCCTACCAGTGGCCGGGAAATGTCCGCGAGCTTGAAAACATGGTGGAATATCTGGTGGCCATGTGCAAAAGTGACGTAATAACCGAAGACCTTCTCCCTGACCATGAAAATGAACCGTCAGCAGCCCCCATGCTCAAGGACACATCCATGCTGCGGCCCCTGCGAGAGGTGCGGGACGAATTTGTAAAAGATTACCTGCTGCAACT
>WFRQ01000193.1 GCA_015486425.1 Deltaproteobacteria bacterium
GTTCCGTGACAGTCAGCACAGCTTACCTCCACCTGGTACCACGTGACCGGATAGATATTTCCATCGCCATGAACATCAATGGAGGTATGACAGTCAACACACTGCATGCCACGCAGAAAATGGATGTCTGCGTTTACATGCATGTACTCCTTGGTAAAGAGGGGCTTCTGTGCCTCACCCTTCTGGTTGAAAGGCGGGGCCTTTCCGTCCTTGACGTAGTCATACTCGAACATGCCTGTAAATGTGGTCCCAATACGCTTGCCCCTGGTATGACAGTGTGTACACTGCTGGGCAGGTATGGCCGTGGTTATGCGGTGGCGCATACCGTGGAACCTTTTACTGTTTTCCTTTATTGTTATGTCCCTGCCCTTGTAGGTCCCTGCGTTATCGTAAAGTATGTGGCAGGCAGCACAACCCGCGGCCCGTCTGTCACCCCGTTTGCCCCGGCCTTCTCCCCATACATGGCACCTGCCGCACTGTTTCCTGTGAATATCGGCAAAACCTGCCTGTTCCTCTGACCTGAAAATCTCCGTGCCGTGCTCAAAATCTGGAATTTCCTTTACCTGTTCAAGGCGCTTAATAAGACCTGCCTGCAGTGCACTGTCTATCCATTGCATGTAAAGCTCAGAGCCAGAAGCAGGTACTGGCCCGTCAGGGTCATCCATGTTGAAATCAGCATAAGGGAAGGTTCCCTTGGAGATGATGCCGTTTGAGGATAGAGTCTTGTTGGCCTTTCCAGTTTCAAGCGCCATGAGGGAGCGGGCCATGCGGTAGGTGTAGTTGATGCCGGTTTTGCCTGACGGGTCTGAGCTTTCTGACACGTATGACATTATTTCACCGCCTGCCGGTTTTTCAAGCGGCCTTCCCATTATAGTGGTAACAGCGTGTTTACCATCGTGACATCTGGAGCACCCCCTGCCCTGGTGCAGCACCCACATGCTGGAAGGATTGGGCGCCATGTCCCTGTGGGCCTCTTCCCTGCGGAGTGCCTCGGGATTTCCATCATGACACACGCTGCATTCATAACCCTCTGCCTTACCAAATTTTTCCTTGGCGACAGCGAGCAGCCACGGCTGCATGGCACTGTTTATCACCTCTATGCCCTGGTGACAGTAAAGGCATCCGGAATCCGAACCGCGGGCCTGGTCGGATCGGGCTGAAGCAGGCGTACCTCCCGTGAGGAAAAAGGCGAATATGACAATGAAAAGAGAGAATCTTGAAAGAGACATTGTTAATCCTTCCTGTACCCGAATCGAGTGTTTCAAAAGTTTGAAAGTAATTGCTCCCCCCTAAAGGATGAATTCCCATAACGGAAAGTCGCTTTTCACTCAACAATTTTTTCTTGACACGTATCTGTTAAGCATTTCTCCATTATACAGGAACGGCATTGTTTTTTCGCCTGTTGTTTCAGGCAGAGAGGTACGTTACATCTGATTTGAGCTATTGTTCGGATTTGCTGCATATCCGCGAAAGAGGAATTCACATTACAGTCGGCTATATGGGGATTCTGATGACAAAGGAGATGCGGTGAAAAAAGGCGGGATAAACAGGGAATGATCGTTTACAGATACGCTGTGCTGGCAGTGGCTACAAATATTTTCTTTGATTTTACCTTGAATTCCCTTATGACATGAATGGTTTCACACTGCTTCATATTGTCCCCCACACCTATAATCAGGATCTTTGCCTGCCCATCTTTGGGATTTCCCGAACTGCTCATTTTAGAAAAATCTTTCAGAGAACTGACCTCCCTTAAACTGCGGTGCCTATAAAAGACGGCTGCCCCCATAAGCGCTTCATCCGGCTTATAAAGGGCCATATGGGATATGTGCGAGGCGCTGGATACAGATTCTGCATAAGCGAAAACAGGCCGCAGTGAATTGTCCGGCCAGTTAATGGGAGAGCCGAAAGAATCCCAGGTTACAAACAGTACGGTAAGGGCTGCCAGCAGCAGGAAGCCTGGACGAGACAGATTTTTTGCAGGCACGTCCTCATGTTGTTTCAAATATCTGTAAGCTGCCATTGCGACCACAGCCAGGATAACAACAACCCAGCCAAGCATACCCGGCAGGGCAGAAAGTGAGTCATGGCAATAGAAGAAACAGAGCAGGAGAACACCTGCCACCATTTCAAGCAATCCCAAAAAGTAAAACAGGAAAACACCACAGTTTTTCACAGGAACAGCACTGATGCGGCTGCCGGGAAATCCATTAATGCATCTGTATGCGAACACACCGGCAGCCCAGGCAGCCGCGGGATGCAGGGGAATGAGATAAATCGGGCGTTTACCCGATGCCATGCTCAGCAGCAGCATTGGAAAGAAAAGCCAGCAGAGCATCAGGAGATTTTTCTGTGTGCCCTCAACAAGGCTCTCTTTTGCGAACACAAAAAGGGCAAAAGGAACAAGCACAGCCCAGGGGAGCACCTGCTCCGGCAATTTCCTGAAA
>WFRQ01000194.1 GCA_015486425.1 Deltaproteobacteria bacterium
ACACAGCTATCATATCTATGGGAAGGCTGCTGATATCAGGGTGCCAGGTATCGGGACATCTAAGCTCAGAAGGGCCGCATACAGGCTGAAGCTTGGCGGCGTAGGCTATTATAAAAGAGATCACTTTGTTCATGTAGATACAGGCCAGTTCAGATCCTGGTGGGGATAGCCCCATAATGGCAGATTTTCATGTTGCACAGCCTTGCCTGTGCTGCAACTCCGGGCATGAAAAGCGCAGGCAATGGCCCGTTGCGTTCTATCGCTATATTTTATAAAAAGCCCTCCTGGTCGAGGGCTTTTTTATTGGCCTTTTTTCAAAGGCATTAATGGGAAGGTGATGAAAAGCCGATATACATTAAAAGGACTCTATGTCATTACAGACTCAGGGCTTATGCCCGGAGAGAGTTTTCTGTTCATGGTGGAGGAGGCGCTCAGGGGAGGCGCCAGGGTAGTGCAGTTTCGCGACAAAAGCAGACCTGACCAAGATATGCTTGCAAGGGCCTGTGAACTTCGTGACCTGTGCGAAAGATACAGCGCATGCTTTATTGTCAACGATCACGTACAGCTTGCTGCTGAATCCCGCGCACATGGTCTTCACGTTGGGGAAGAAGACGCAGACATCACTGAGGCACGCAGGATAATGAAAGGTGGAATCATTGGGGTTTCCTGCTATAATGATATAAACAGAGCACAAAAAGCTGTGGCAGGTGGGGCAGATTATGTGGCATTTGGTTCCTTCTTTCCATCGCCTACCAAACCTGATGCCAGAAGGGCTGAACCGGAGTTGCTGAGGCAGGCAAAAGATGTGCTGCCAGTTCCCATATGCGCCATTGGCGGCATTAGAGCGGATAATGCCATAAATCTGATTGATGCAGGTGCCGATATGACAGCAGTAATCAGTGATATCTGGAATGCCCCGAATATCCGTGCTCAGGCTCATAGATATTCAAAATTGTTTGGTCGTCACAACTGACTTCACAACGCCCATGTTCAGGCTGTTTTGCTGTTCCGGCGTGTGCGGTGGTTTCAGAAGTTGCTTTATTCTTTAGGGGCTGTCCAAAAATAAGTTGGATGGTGGCGCGCTCAGATTTAGGTCAGGCTGAGTTGAACTGATTGAGCAAAACCGTAGGCGTAGCCGGGCTACGTTGAGGATTTTGTGATAGAAGTTCGGCTCAGGATGGCCTGAAGATGAGATGCGAAATCGGTAAGTTGTTTTTGGACAGTCCCTAAATGGTAGCACCTAATTCAATTTAGGTTGTACCTAATTTGAGTGATTGTTCGGATTTGCTGCATATCCGCTAAAGAGGAATTCCCGTTATAGTGCGCGCTATATGGGGATTCTGATGACAAAGGAGATGCGTTGAAGGCGGCAATCACGTAACAGCAATTTTTAACAGGAGGTGGCCATGCGCATCAGAATGTTTGACAGAAAAACAAACTCCAGGAACTATGAGCAGAGAGCAGAGCCACGCTATCATATCTCCTCTATGGTAACATGGCGGTGCGGAGATGAGAAATTTACCGGTCAGGCCCTTGATATCGGCAGAGGAGGTATGCGGATCATGTGCCACAGGAAGGTGCCGGTAAGGGAAATGGTGCTTTTGTCAACTATTGGTGCCATTCCAATCAATATGTCAGGACAGATAAAATGGGCTTCCAGGGTAAATGGACGCTACAAATTCGGTGTGGAGTTTGTAGCAGTTACCAGAGATCAGTTGCGATATCTTGAAGAAAACTGCCTTGATGATCTGACAGAATTTGTCTGATTCTCTTTGGTAGTTACAGGAGTCTGTATTGCAGGAAGGGGACTATGGAGGAAATTTTTTCATGTAAATGCTGTGGCCACTGCTGTCACGGCGAAAGCACTGTTTCAATGACTCCTGACGAGCAGGAAGCAATAGCAGCGTTTCTTGGTATGGAAAAGCAGGAGCTTCTTGAGCGTTACTGTGTCAGGAAACGGGGCAGGATAGAGATGAAAGTGGTTGAAGGCCACTGTATTTTCTATGGTGAAGACGGGCTATGCACAATACATGAGGTAAAGCCCTTTCAGTGCCGCAGGTGGCCGCTTCATCCAGGTATCCTCGGAGACGAATCCGCATGGAGGGCAATCAAGGCAGATTGCCCGGGTTTCAGCGAAGATGCCGAATACGAAGATGTTTGTGAACTGGTAAGGGAGCGTGCGGACATTGGATGCTGAAAAGGTAATGCGCAAGGCGTTTGTCTCATGTCCGTTTGACATGCTTGTTGACAAGTATCTTGACCGGTTGATAGAAACAGGCATCAACCCTGAGATTGGTCTGAATCGTGCGGTGCTGAACCGGTTTTCCATGCCTGATTTCGTGAAGGTGGCCACGATATTCCGTAACCACGGGGTGCGCTGTACCATTCACGGGCCGTTTACTGATATATCAGCAGGCGCCATTGATGAAGAGGTAAGGCAGGCTTCCATGAGGCGCATTCGCACTGCCCTTGATATTGCCGCTGTGTTTGAAGCCAGAACCGTTGTATGCCATTCCGGTTATGATTACAGGCAGTATCTTGATGCTGAAGCGCAGTGGCTGGAAAATATTACAGCATCTCTACAAGAGCTTTCTGAATATGCTTCAAAGGCCGGTACCTGCCTGATGCTTGAAAATGTCTTTGAACCGGATCCACGGTTTCATGAAAAGATATTTAGCGCTATTGATTCTTCTTCGCTGGGTTTCTGTCTTGACCTTGGCCACCTGAAAGTCTTTTCTCCAGACTCTACCCTTGATCAGTGGCTTTCTGCCGTAGGCCATCGCATTGGAGAACTGCATATACACGATAACCTCGGCCAGGACGATGATCATCTGCCTGTGGGCCAGGGAGTGTGCGATTTTGACAGCCTGTTCGCATGGCTTGAAAAGAATCACATGTGCCCTGTCCTGACACTTGAGGCCCATGATGAAGATGCTGTATTCCCGTCTCTCCAGGGCCTGGGGAACCTTCTGGAAAGATATTCAGTGTGCCGGTAAACAGTTAATAAACATTTGCCACGTACTTTAGGCTTGACATGAGCGGTACATGCATTTATTCTTGCACCCGTTCAAATCAATAACGGTCCCATCGTCGAGCGGCCTAGGACGTCGGCCTCTCACGCCGAAAACAGGGGTTCGATTCCCCTTGGGACCGCCAAATTATTTGTAGTTAAATCAGCCAGTTAGGTTTATTTTGGTGTCTTGCCTACTGGCATACTTTTGGCGTGACGGCTCGCGTGACGGCTTTTTTTTCTGGCAGTCATTCGAGCCGTTGTTTTTTTCAAGGTGAATAAGCCTCAAATTCAGACGCTGTCCCACCTCTTTTCCTGTGAGATTTTCCAGAGCTTCCCTGACATTTTCCAGCCCCAATGTCTTCAGATATCGCTCCGTAGTTGAGGCGCTTTTGTGCCGCAGGATAGCCTGTATTATCCCCACACTGTAGCCTTTCTTGAAGAGTTGAGATGCCGTAAGGTGGCGAATGGCATGAAAGCCAAATCTCTTTACTCCTGCCCTGTCACAAAGACGCCGCATGAATTGGAGTCTGTATGCAAAGGGTTTTCCGTAATGCTCAGTGGTAAAAGCATTCCTGTCCAGGCATACAAAGACATATTCAGATTCAATTTCCCTGTTCTCCAGCCACCATGACAGGGCTTTGTGCAATTCCCTTGTCATTGGCAACCAGTCATGCTCGAAGTTGCCACCCTGCCTCTTTCGGGTCCAAAGTCTTATCCTGTTATTTTCAAAATCCAGGTCAGAAATTTTCAATCTGAATATTTCCCCTCTTCTTGCAGCAAGATGCAGAAAGGCCAAAAGCATTATCCTGTCCTGTTCATCTTCCGCAGCCTCAAATACCTTCCAGAAATCTTTTTCTGGAGGAATGTAGCGCGGAGTGCGAACTTCAGGCATTTTTTCAACAAGGCAAGGGTTAGGGGCTGGCAGGGGCGGTTCCATGTACTTCATCCCCCAGTTCCATGCAGCAACCAGATTTTTGCGGTCTTTAT
The DNA here is from genome assembly GCA_015486425.1 of Deltaproteobacteria bacterium. Classification (GTDB taxonomy): domain Bacteria; phylum Desulfobacterota; class Dissulfuribacteria; order Dissulfuribacterales; family QOAL01; genus S144-17. The sequence continues at coordinate 4,001 of WFRQ01000194.1, forward strand.
TTGCCGCATATCCGGATCGCTTGTTTTTCTGCTTCTGAACATAAGCCAGCACCTTGGCAGGCGTCAGTGCTGTAACTGGAAGAGCAGGGTCTATTTCCTGGAAAAACATCCTGAAAACCGCTTTTTTCTCAATGTAGGTCTTGTGGACGAACTTGGCCTGAGCGTAATCAAGATATTTCTGGGCCCAGTCCCCCAAAGAGGTTATGTCTATCTTCTCTTTCCAGTCGTCTTCTGACATCTGCTGCATCTCTACTTCCCATATCAGGGCTTCCTTCCTTGTCTTGAAGCGTTTTTCTTTTTTCTTTCCTCCTTTTCTTATCTGTCCTATGTAAACAGTTTTCCCCGTTCTGGGGTTGGTACGTTTGAATGGCATTGAGAACCTCCTTTGCGAAAAAACGGTAGTGGCGCCCAATGCGTATTCCGCCTAATTCACGATAATACTGCCTTACCGTTTTTTCGTCAAAACGCAGAAGCTCCGCAAGTTCTTTAACTGTTAGAACTTCCCCAATTTCACTCTTGAGATTTTCCATCAGACTCCCTCGGTTTTGACGATTTTTCCATAATACTGCCCCTCACAAGTATGGATGTCCCATACCGCTGCCGCAGTCTGTCAACTGCATTATCAAGGGCCATCTCTTTTTCCTGCCGCCTGCTGTCAAGCATTGAAAGCTGCCTGATTCCCCGGCTGAGATTGGACACTCCCACTCCTACCAGGCGCACCTTCTGGCGCACA
>WFRQ01000195.1 GCA_015486425.1 Deltaproteobacteria bacterium
TATACGCCTGCCTGACGCCAATGGCATAGACCTTCTTGAAGAATTCAAGGGCCGTAATGAAGATGTCATCGTAGTGATGATTACAGCGTATGCTGATGCTGATTCTGCTGTTAAGGCACTGAAGGCCGGGGCCGAAGATTATGTCGGCAAGCCCTTTGATCTGGACGAAATTCAGCATATCCTGGAGCAGTGTTTTCTGAAGAAGCGGCTTCGCCGAGAGGTGGACCTTTTCAGAAGGGAGCAGCGCAAGAAATACAGCTATGACAATCTCATTGGCAATTCCCTCCAGATTATAGAAGTTTTCAAGCTCATCAAGGTCTGTGCAGAGACTGACGCCAAGATCGTTCTTATTCTCGGGGAATCGGGTACAGGCAAGCAGCTTGTTGCAAGGGCCATTCATTTCCATTCTGCCAGGTCAGAAGAACCATTCGTAGAAACCAACTGTGCTGCCATACCTGAACATCTGCTTGAAAATGAGCTTTTCGGTCATGAAAAGGGGGCATTTACAGATGCCAAGCAGGCTTTCAAGGGGTTCTTCGAAGCGGCAGACGGGGGGACGGTCTTCCTTGATGAAATTGGTGATATGCCTCTTTCAATGCAGGCAAAAATTCTCAAGGTGCTGGAGACCAGTACCTTCCGCAGGCTGGGCGGCAAGCACGATATAGCCGTGGACGTGCGCATAATCGCTGCTACCAATCAGGACATGCTGGACCTGGTGGAGCAGAAAAAATTCAGAAAAGATCTGTTTTACCGTCTGAATGTAATGACCATTGTCATTCCGCCTCTGAGGGAGCGCAAGGAAGATATTGAGCCCCTGGCCAACTACTTTATACAGCGTCTTAATGAGGAGTATGGGAAAAACATTGCAGGCATCGACTCTGAGGCAATGAAATGCCTGGTACGCTATGATTGGCCTGGAAATGTCCGGGAACTGCGCAATGCAGTTGAACGGGCCATGATGCTGGTTGATGGCAATGTGCTGACCAGCCGGTATTTCAGCAGTGAAATCATAAGTCATGCGGCAGAAGAACCTGCGGACCAGGGTTCTGTCACTGCAGTACACCCCAACGGCAAAATTAGTCTGCCGCCAGAAGGAATATCCCTTGACCACGTCGAAAAGGAACTCATACGCCAGGCCCTTAAACGTTATCAGGGAAATCAGACCAGAGCTGCGAGATGTCTTGGCATGAGCCGGGATACCCTGCGCTACCGCATAAAAAAGTACGGCATCAAGATTTGATCAGACATTGATCTGATCAATTGAGGGATTTGCCGCATATCCGGGAAACTGGAATTTTTATCTCTATTTTCTTTACGTCAAATAACCCATTTTCGGGGTCAAATGCCTCTTGTCTTCCCCCTCACCCTTAATCCATAAAAGTATACGGACTGGTCTCAAGATCACTGTCTGCAAAGGCTGGTTTACATATTGCTGCTGTAGGGCTTTACTGACATGAAGGTATATCCGCAGGTGGAGACGCTCTGTGATTTGCATGTCACAGGCCATATTCCGCAGTAATTTTTTAAAAAAAGCGTAAATTCTGCACATGACGCTCACGGGCATATATTTTGCGTGTTCCTCTGTTGATGGAATCTAAATTCAGGCATTTTTTGATAAATGCATGAAAAACTAAAGGAGAGAGAAGATGAAAAAGTTATTATCAACCCTGGCGATGGCATGTCTGTTGTGTGCCGCTCATGCGTCAATAGCAGCCCCCATCGGAGGCGATGGTACAGTTGGAGATTTCTATGGAGATTTTTCCTATATTGTCAGCAATGACAGCCCGGACAAGGCACAAGTAGTTATGAAATTGACCAATACCTCTGGCTCATCAAATGGGGGATATCTAACAGCGTTTGCCTTTAATCTGCCCAGTGTGGAGGGCGTTTCTGTTAGCAATATTTCCCTTATTACAGACGATGGCAGCGCATTCAGCCTGATAGGAGAGGCTTCATGCAAGAAACATGGTAAACATAATCAGAGCACTGATTTTGATAACACTATAATGGCCGCTCCGTTCGGGTTCCACGATGTGGGAGCCAGTATCGCCAGGGCCAAGCATCCA
>WFRQ01000196.1 GCA_015486425.1 Deltaproteobacteria bacterium
CTGTTGTCCCTGATAAACAGCCTGTACGCTCTGCCACCACGAGGCTGCAAGGTCAGCCTTTTCCTGGAGGAGCTGGATTTTGCGGGACAGTATGGGTACAAAGTCCTGTTCCACCGTCAGGGTTGATTTGGTCTCCTCCAGTTTTTTGGTAAGAGCCGCTACCTCTGCCTCGCTGCCTTTCTTGTTTTTCAGTGTGTTTAACTGGGATTTAATGTCCTGTATCTGAGACTGTAGAAGTGCAACCTTGCGCTGCTCACTGGACAAATCCAGCTTGGCTGATTCCACATTTACCCTGGCTGCTTCCATTGCCAGTCGGGTCTCTTCAAGCATTTCGTCAGTAATTCTGTTGTGCTGGAGATCGCTCAGTTTTCTCTCTCTGTTTTTTTTCCGGGCAGTGATATCCTCCTGCAGCTTGTCAAGGGCATCCTTCTCCCTTTTGAGCATTTCCTGACGAAGCTGGATATAATCAGATGACTGTGATGGGGAAACTCCCTGTTTGGCGGCTGCACATGCCGTATCTGTCTGGTAAGACCCAAAGGTACAGAAAAAAAGGATTAACAGGGAGATATAAAAGGAAAGGCGGATCATTTTTTCGTGTGAATTTTATCAGGCAAGGCCGGGGAACAGTTGAATCATTCCGTCAGCTATCATCTGGACACCTATGGCGGCAAGGAGCAGCCCCATTATCCGTGTGGCAATGTTCAGCCCAGTGATGCCGAGGCGTTCACCAATTGGTTCAGCGAGGCGCAGGGTAAACCATACTGTAACTGCAACTGCAAGAATAGAAAGACTTATCAGTAGGTTATGTGTAATATCTGCAATATTGTGGGCATCTACAACCACCAGGCTGATTGCCCCGGGGCCTGCAAGCAGCGGGATGGCCAGTGGCACTACTGCCACCTCATCCCTGTCTTCATCAGCATTCTCTTCTTCAGGGCTTCGCTTCGCATGAGATTGTCTTGCATGCATCATTGCAATGGCCATCAGCAGGATAAGAATTCCTCCGCCAGTTCTAAAGGCAGGTATGCTTATTCCAAAAAAAGACAGGAGTGCCCCTCCTGCCCAGGCAGAAAGCAGCAGGACCGTGGCTACAGCAGTGGCAGTTATGCGGGCAATTCGTCTGTTTTCAGCAGGTGAGCGGTCTCCACAGAGTGAGAGAAATACAGGTATTGCACCAAGCGGATTTACAATGGCAATGATACCTACGAAATTTTTGATATATGGAGTAAATTCAGCGGGAAAGGTCATTATTATCGCCATCCAGAAGAAGGTATTTGCGTAACAGCAAAATGGTGTCTATAAGCTGATTCAGTGCGACTCAACAGCCACCTTTTTGAACTGGACGCCATATTCTCATCCTGAACCTTGATTCTGGATGGCGGTCAGTCTGGAAAAAGTTTTTTTATTGTCTGGTAGGTGGCATCAGATCGATATCGCGTTTTAACTCACCAATTTGAAGGGCCAGGTTCACGCATTCCTTGCCTTCTACGCAATCTTCAATTTCTTTATCTTCGAGATAAGTATTCAGTGCCTTGCCGTTTTTGACAAGATGGACCACCCAGGCCTTTTTGTCATCGTCCCAGGTAGCATTTACGTTGATGCCGCACTGACCCAGATCCGGATAAATTTTCTGCAGTTTTTCGCACAGCTCAGCTCTTTCTATAGTTTTATCCATAATTCTGTTCCTCCTTTTTTTGGCTATTGATAGAAAAACAGCCTGATTGAATTAACGAAATAACCTTACTTTTAATCCCTATTTGTAATCATTAACAGCGCAAAGGTAAAGAGATAAATTACGGGATTGCCGTCTTCACCGCATCTCCTTAGGGGCTGTCCAAAAATAAGTTGGATGATAGCGCGCTCAGATTTAGGTCAGGATGGCCTGAAGATGAGATGCGAAATCGGCAAGTTATTTTTGGACAGTCCCTTAGTCATCGGGCTACCCACATAGCCCTGTTATAGTGGAAAGCCGTGATCAGCGTTCCGCCTGACCGCACGGACAAGCCGGAAAGTTTATTTTATTACAGATATTGCCAATCATTAATGGCGAACTTAATGTTAATTTTAAGAAGAGGTTAAATTACTATGTTGAGCCAGTTTATGCAAAGTGTCAGGA
>WFRQ01000197.1 GCA_015486425.1 Deltaproteobacteria bacterium
CCTTATGACAATGCCTGAATTCAAACGCCTTGTTAAAATTTACAGGTCTGTTTCAGACTATGAAGAAAACCAGGTGGATATCATCCATGAGAATGAAACCGTCAGGACCTGTGAAGACTCTCATGAGATTCTTGAATACTTCAGGACAGCGGGCCGGAAGGGAATAAATATCCAGAGATATAAAGGGCTTGGTGAGATGAATCCGGAACAGTTATGGGAAACTACCATGAATCCGGAAAAAAGGACCTTGCTGCAGGTAAGTATTCGGGATGCAGACGAGGCCGAGCTGCTTTTTACCACCCTTATGGGCGAAAAGATAGAACCGAGGAGACAGTTTATCCAGACACATGCGCTTGAGGTTAGTGAGCTGGATATATAGCAAATCCGACGTATCTGCTCACAGCGTACCGCATCTGCTGCCGGTTGGCACGAAGACCTGTTTCCAATGCTTCGAGCCCCTACGCAACAGATGCCGTGCACTGCGTACCGGGAACATTTTCATCTGTCAATCTGTATCTGCTCAGAGGGTGCTGCAGATACAAACCGCCTGACTTCTGCAGCATCCCCCGTCATGTAAAGTTGTAACTTCTCAATAAGTGCTGGTAAAAAGCCTGGATCCCCTACAGCTACATTCGGGGATGACGATCTGAACTGCCTGCTACTACGTCATTCCGGCAGGTTTTACTCGTTCCCAAACTCCAGTTTGGGAACGCATACCCGGAAGCTCCAGCTTCCAGACAAGGGCAGCTAATGCCGCACAGCCGGTATTAAAAGGAATGAAGCAGGAGCTTCTGTCAATTGGGTACCCAAACAGGAGTTTGGGCACCAGCACGAAACTTGTCACCACTTATTGAGAAGTTACGTAAAGTTCAAGCGAAAGCGAGGGGGCTGTCCAAAAATAAGTTGGATGATAGCGCGCTCATATCTATGTCAGGATGGCCTGAAGATGAGATGCGAAATCGGTAAGTTATTTTTGGACAGCCCCTGATTGTATTTTCACAGCATAATAGGCGTTTAGAAAAACGCTCCAAAAACCCCCCTTTAAATTTCCATTTCTTACCCCATCTCCCTTGATAATGCCTCACTAATGGATTAAGTGAAGGCTGATATTGAAACCTTGCTGTTTTCAGGCTCTTGATTTAATCTCAGCCTGACCTGCGGGCTCGTGCCGCTTTAATTACAGGAAGGAGTTACCGCAGGCGGATTAACGCATTTTTTCAGGATTAAATCTGCGTCTGTTGCCTGAATTAAGCGTTTCAAACCAGAAAAAAGGTCAAAGCTGAAAGCTCAAGGCTCAAAATAAAAGATAGAAGAGACGATTTCTTGTCTTGAAAAAATCCGGGGTGTCTGCTCAGGAGTGATATAATGCAGGAACAGAATTTAGATTTGAAGAAATTGAGAACCAGGCTCAAGCGGCACATGGAAGAGGCCGTTCCTGATGCGCGTATTGATTACTGTCTTACGTGCGGTATGTGTGTCAGCGGATGTCCTGCCTCAGGTATTGAGGATATGGACCCGAGGAAGTTTCTGAGGCTGCTTGCGCTTGGTCAGGATGAGGCCCTTCTTAAAACAGACTGGATTTATTCGTGTACCATGTGTCAGCGCTGTGAATACGCATGCCCCATGAAGATAAATGTAGGGCGGTTTGTATATGAGCTCAGAGGCATGCGTCCAAGAGATGAAAGGCCGAGAAATCTTCAGCGTTCGTGCGATCTTCAGAGAGAATCAAACAGTACCGGCATACCAAATGAAGATTTTGTCTGGGTGGTAAATGACGTCCTTGAAGAGGTTATACAGGAAGAGCCTGAATGGGCAGACCTGAAGGCGCCAATGGATAAGAAGGGCGCTGAATTCTACCTGAACCAGAATGCCAAGGAGCCCACTGTGGAGCCTGAAGAGATGGTGCCTCTCTGGAAGATACTCCATGCAGCAGGCGCTGACTGGACATACTCCTCAAAGTGGTGGGATGGAGCAAATTACTGCCTGTTTACCGGCGATGCCGAGGACTGGGAAAAGACTGTGAGAAACCAGGCCGAGACAGTAGATGCCCTTGGGGTACGATATTACATAAACACCGAGTGAGGCCACATGTTTTATGCGACCCTGGAAGGGTTGCGGAGATTTAACATTGAGCACAAGTTCGAGTTTGTGAGCATCATTACGCTGTACGCAAAGTGGATACGCGAGGGAAGACTCAAGGTTGATTCCTCATGGAATACAGAAGGGCTGAAATTCACCGTTCAGGACCCGTGCAAGCTGGTAAGGCAGGGAATAGGAGACGAGGTGGCTGATGATCTCCGCTTTGTCCTGAAGAAAGTTGTTGGACAGGAGAATTTCATAGAGGCATGGCCTAACAGGTCCAACAATTACTGCTGCGGCGGTGGCGGCGGCGCTCTCCAGGCTGGTTTTGTGGACAATCGCCGCAGGTACGGCAAAATAAAATTTGATCAGCTTGCTGCAACAGGCGCTGATGTGGTTATCACTCCATGTCACAACTGCCACACACAGGTCATTGATATATGTGATCACTTTGGCGGAAAGTGGAAGACTACTCACCTGTGGAACTGGCTTGAAAAGGCCCTGGTTCTGGATTGAACAGTTACAACATAAGGAAATATATAAAAATTCGGGGATTGTTCCATGAGCGATAAAAATAATCAGCAGGGAAAGGCAGGGGCTGTTTCATCCCTTTCCGGCTCCGTACTGGTGGTGGGAGGAGGCATTGCAGGTGTACAGGCTGCCCTTGACCTTGCGGACAGCGGTTTCTATGTGCATCTTGTTGAAAAAAGCCCTGCAATCGGCGGCAGCATGTCCCAGCTTGACAAGACCTTTCCCACCAATGACTGTTCGGCATGTATTCTCTCACCGAAACTGGTTGAGTGCGGCAGGCATCTGAACATCAACCTGCTTACACTTTCAGAACTGATCTCCCTTGAGGGAGAACCAGGTTCATTCAAGGCAGTGGTCAGGCAGAATCCCCGGTACGTTGACACAGAAAAGTGTATTGCCTGCGGTACATGCGCTGAAAAGTGCCCGAAAAAGGTTGTAAATGAGTTTGATATGGGCCTTGACAAACGAAAGGCCATATACCTCAGATATCCACAGGCTGTCCCGCTGAAGTATGTCATTGATGCGGATAAATGCATATGGCTGAAAAAACCCGGCAGGTGCGGCATGTGTGCCAAGGTATGCCCGTCCAAGGCCATAAATTTTGAAGATACCGTCAAGGAACACACACTTGAGGTAGGCTCCGTAATCATGGCGCCTGGTTTCAAGCCATTTGACCCGTCCAAGCTTGATTTCACAGGATACGGCAGGATTCCAAATGTGGTTACCTCAATGGAATTTGAAAGACTCCTCAGTCCATCAGGACCGTGCATGGGCCACATGGAGAGACCATCTGACCAGAAAGAGCCGAAAAAGATAGCGTGGCTTCAGTGTGTAGGTTCAAGGGATATAAACCGGGCATGTCACGGATACTGCTCCTCAGTATGCTGCATGTATGCAATCAAGCAGGCAGTAATAGCACGGGAGCACTCACACAGTGGAGAGCTTGAGGCAAGTATATTCTTCATGGACATGCGCACCCACGGCAAGGAGTTTGAGGAGTACTACAACAGGGCTGCGGCAGAAGGTGTGAAATTCCACAGGGCAAGGATTCATTCCGTGCTTCCCTCAGGTGAAAACGACAATCTGCGTGTTCGCTATGCTGATGAACATGGAGATATCCAGTATGAAGATTTTGACCTTGTTGTGCTTTCCGTAGGTCTTGAAATGCCTGAGCAGGCAATAGAGCTTGCGGCAAAGACCGGAGTTACCCTTGATGCAGACAAGTTCATCATAACTGATCCATTCAGGCCGGTGAGCACCACAAGAGAGGGAGTTTTCGCATGTGGAGCTGCTGCGGAACCAAAAGATATTCCACAGTCAGTTATGGAGGCAAGCGCTGCCGCGCTTGAGGCAGGACGTATTCTTGCGCCTGCACGCTGGAGTGATACAAAAAAGAAGGAATACCCGCCGGAAAAGAATGTATATGCCGATCCTCCCCGCATAGGGGTCTTTGTGTGTTCGTGCGGTATCAACATAGCAAGTGTTGTGGATGTGCAGGCTGTAACAGAATACGCAAAGACACTTCCAGGCGTGGTACTTTCACAGAACAACCTCTTTACCTGCTCCCAGGATACCATTGATCAGATGGAGGAAACCATCAGGCGCGAGGGCCTTAACCGGGTTGTGGTTGCTTCCTGTACCCCAAGGACTCACGAACCGCTTTTCCAGGAAACGCTCCGTAATGCAGGCATAAACAAGTATCTGTTCGAGATGGCCAATATCAGGGACCAGGATTCATGGGTACACCAGAATGAACCTGAGGCAGCCACCGAAAAGGCAAAGGACCTTGTCAGGGCTGCTGTTGCAAAGGTCAGGGGTGATGCGCCTCTTCCATACAATACCGTAAAGGTTACCAAGAGCGCCGTGGTAATCGGTGCAGGCGTTGCAGGCATGACTGCCGCTGTATCTCTCGCAGACCAGGGCTTTCCTGTAACTCTTGTTGAAAGAAAGGATGACATAGGCGGCCATGCCAGAAAGTTTTTCAGGACGTGGCAGGGAAATCCTGTTCAGGAATATCTGAGAAGCCTTGTTGATACTGTAAAGAATCATGAAAATATTGATCTCAAGTGCGGAGTGAGTGTTGATACTGTCTCAGGATCTGTTGGAAATTTCAGGACAAGGCTTACAGACGGTACAGAGATAACACATGGTGTTTCCATAATTTCCATTGGAGCAGGTTCATTCAAGCCTGATCCTGACAGCAGGTGGAATTACCTGTGGGGCAAGAATCCCAATGTATTCAACCTGCTCCAGCTCGACCAGCGTTTCATAGCAGAGGATAAGGCCCTTTCATCCATTAACCAGACGGTATTTATTCACTGTGTTGGTTCAAGGGTTCCTGAAAGGCCTTACTGCAGCAGGGTATGCTGCACCCATGCCATTGATCAGGCGCTTCACCTCAAGGAACTGAACCCTGACATGGATATCTTCATGCTCTACAGGGATATCCGCACTTATGGTCAGAGGGAGCGGCTCTACAGGGAGGCCAGAGAAAAGGGAATAATCTTTATCCGGTATGATCTTGATAATCTTCCTGCTGTTACAGAGCAGGGCGGTGAGATTCAGGTCAAGATAACAGATCCCATCATAGATACCGAGATCACACTTCATCCTGATATGCTGGTGCTTGCCACAGCGGTAAGGCCAAAGGTTGATGCACACGACCTTGCCAAGTTCTTCAAGTGTTCCATCAGGGCTGACGGCTTCCTGATGGAGGCACACATGAAGCTGCGCCCGGTTGACTTTGCAACTGACGGCATATTCCTCGCAGGCCTGTGTCACTATCCAAAACCAATGGATGAGACAATTGCCCAGGCCCAGGCAGCAGCTTCACGGGCGTCAATTGTGCTTTCACAGGATGAGATACCTGCAGAGAGCATAACCGCCGTAGTTAATCCTCAGAAATGTACGGGCTGCGCCGTATGTACAGAGGTATGTGCGTATAATGCGGTGATGATTGACCCGGATACAGAAAAGGCAGTGGTGAATGAAGCCATGTGCAAGGGATGTGGAGCGTGTGTCGCAGGATGCCGTTCCGATGCCATTACGCTGAAGAACATGGGTAATGAACAGATAATGGCTGAGCTTGAGACTATTATGGATAACTGGTAATCAGACCTTCGGCATTGCCATTTTATCGCATCTCCGTTGTCATGGGGCTTCCGTATGGTCGATTACAGCGGGAATCCCTTGTTTTGCGGACATGCGGCAATTCTGGCAACAGCTCAATTCAGGTATCTGCTGCAGAGCTGCATGCACCCGCAGTGGTTATGCACAGCCTGAATGATTCTGCATGAAGGCTTGAGATATGGAATAACAATACATGGTGACAGAAAATGGGAACAACATCTGACAAGAAATGGGAGCCCAGGATTGTAGCGTTCCTCTGTAACTGGTGCAGTTACGCAGGTGCGGACCTTGCGGGCGTCAGCAGGTTTCAGTATCCGCCGAATATCCGCATTATCCGGCTCCCCTGCTCAGGACGAGTCAGCGCTAACATGATACTTGACGCCCTGCGATCAGGAGCTGACGGGGTCCTTGTCTCAGGCTGCCATCCAGGTGACTGCCACTATATAAGCGGTAATCTCTTTGCAAGGCGCCGCTTTGCCCTTTTGAACAATCTTCTGGAATTTGTAGGGATTGAACCGGGACGGGTAAATTTCTCATGGGTTTCAGCTTCAGAAGGGGAGCAGTTTGCCGAGGTTGTCAGAGAGGTAACTGATACCGTGAGGAAACTGGGGCCGTCAACCCGTCTTGTTAAGAGAATAGGATAATCAGGCTATGACAACAGTCAATCAGAAGATTACAGAGGAGATACGCTCCCAGGCTGAACGGCTCCTGTCATCAGGTGAGGTGGCGGCTTTCCTGGGGTATGAGGCAGGAAGTCTCCCAATGACTGCCAGACCGGTTGTGATCAGAAAACCCGAGGATGCGTCAAGGCTGGTATGGAACAGCTTCTGTGTTCTGAACCTGGCAAATTACCTGCCTGCGCTGCTCAAGTCATTTGAACCCCCGAGAAGACCAGGGGAGCCGCCACCTGAAGGCCCTCTCCCAAAGGTGGCTCTTGTTGCCACAGGCTGCTGGTCAAGGAATGTGGTGGTTCAACTTCAGGAAAACCAGGTTGAGCGTGACAGGGTTGTGGTTGTTGGTGTGCCAAGCCGTGGCATGGTAAGCGCAAGAAAGGTGAGGTCCGCGGTCCAGGGAAGGGAAATTCTCTCTGTAATCGAGGAAGACCATGTACTCAAGGTTTCAGGCAGCGGGTTTGAACAGGATATAAACCGCTGGGATGTGGTTCGTGACAACTGTCTCACATGTGTTCATCCTGATCCTGTCATACATGACATTTTAATAGGCGACCCTGCAGGGGAACGTCAGGTTGCCAAGCGTTTCCGGCAGGTTGAGGATATTGAGGAAAAATCACTTGAGGAGCGCTGGCAGTGGTTTACAGAAGCATTTTCATCGTGTGTCAGGTGTTATGCCTGCCGCAACGCCTGTCCTCTGTGTTACTGCCCCACCTGCTTTGTAGATGATTCCAGGCCCCAGTGGGTGGGAAAGAGTATGGATCAGACCGATACCCTGCTGTTTCATCTACTCAGGGCATATCACTGCGCCGGGCGCTGTACTGACTGCGGCTCCTGTGAAAGCGCCTGCCCGGTGGGTATTCCCATGAGGCTCCTCACCAAAAAACTTAACATGGATGTGATTGAAATGTACGGAAGCGAGGCAGGTATGTCTCTTGATGAGCCTCTTCCTCTCACAACTTACAATCCGTCCGATCCCCAGGGCTTTGTTCTTACCGAGAGGTCGGAGAAGGGAGGGGAGAAGTCATGAATGTCCTGAAGTTTGACAGACAAGGCATTGGAGAGTGGCTCTCCAGACTTGCGGAGCAGAGAGATATTTATGCACCCACTGCGGCTGACGACGGATCAGCAGGTGGAGAATGGCAGCTTCTGCAGGAATACTCCATGCCGGAAATCAGGCAGGGTGTGCCTGAAAAGCCTGTAAAAAATTTTCTGTTTCCGCAGCCGGAGACACTCCTTGAGTTTTCCACAGTGCCAGGAGACCCGGAAGCGCTCAAGCCGCATGAGCCAGCGGATACCGGCAGGAAAAATGTCGTATTCGGTGTCAGGCCCTGCGATGCAAGAAGCATAGTGCTGAACGAGATGCCTTACCATAATGACCCCTATTACCAGGCCAATCTGGAAAAAAATGCCATAATAGGCATGGCGTGTACTGCTGCGTGTTCTACCTGTTTCTGTTCCTGGACAGGGGGCTCCCCCATGGGAACAGAGGGGACTGACGTATGCCTTACTGAGTTAGACGGTGTTTTCCTTGCTCAGGCCATTACAGACAGGGGTGAAGAGCTGCTTGAGGCTGCAGGAGATGCGGGATCCCAGGCATCGGATGCTGAAAAAGAGAAACTTGTCCAGCTCAGGGAACAGGCAGAGGCTGGTTCTGCTGACATAAAGTCTCCAGATGAAGCACTGAAGGCAAGGGACCTCATGGAGCTTTACAACGCCCCGTTCTGGGAAGAAATTGCCGAAAGATGCATTAACTGCGGCACATGCACATTCCTTTGTCCCACGTGTTACTGCTTTGATATCCAGGACGAGACCCTGCATGGAAAAGGCAGGCGCATCAGGTGTCAGGACTCATGCATGTTCCCGCTATTTACACTTCATGCTTCAGGCCATAATCCAAGGGGACAGAAGGTTCAGAGGGTAAGAAACCGTTTTATGCACAAGATGAAGTATTTTCCTGACAGATTTGGTCCGCTCTCCTGTGTTGGATGCGGAAGATGTGTCAGGGATTGCCCTGTAAATATCGATATCAGGGAAGTAATGAGGTTGATGC